>NZ_JACJSE010000028.1 GCF_014698045.1 Aulosira sp. FACHB-615 | reverse complement strand
TGATAAGATATCGGGCATGGGCTTGTTGTGGCTTTTGAGTTGTCGTTTGGGAAGACAATAACTCTACTACATCAGCCCTCTCTCTTCATCCTCTTATTTTGGCGAAGGTATTGATATTTCTTTGATGTTTTAAATATGTCACATTTCTCAAAAATCGCTATCAAGTTTAAAGACCAATCCTGTTTGGTCGAAGCATTACAGCGTTTTGGTTTCTACCCACAAATCCATGATCAGCCAGTGAATTTATCTGGCTATAGAGGTGACAGGAGAGAGCAAACAGCCCACATAGTCGTACCCC
Source organism: Aulosira sp. FACHB-615 (assembly GCF_014698045.1). Lineage (GTDB taxonomy): Bacteria > Cyanobacteriota > Cyanobacteriia > Cyanobacteriales > Nostocaceae > Nostoc_B. The sequence goes on along the minus strand of NZ_JACJSE010000028.1, from coordinate 80,653 downwards.
GAAACCAAATCAGCAGTCTCAGCAACGATTTAGGCTTTTACTGGAAAGGGACTGAATACGAATGTCTGATTAGCGAGTATGACCAAGGCGCAGGACTCTCCAAAGCAGGTCAAGGGTTAGGTCAAAATTTCTTACCCAAGCTCCAACAAGAATACATCAACCTGTACCTACCTAAGATTGCTACGCAAATGGGTGGTGAAGTGGTAGAAACGAAAACTCATGATTCTATCACTACTGTTCGCGTCGTTTTACCAACTCAAACTATACGGAGATAACAGATGTCTCATTTCTCGACGGTCAAAACAAAGCTAATCAATCGTGAGTGTCTTGTGCAAGCCTTAGAGGACTTGAATCTCAAAGCGCAAGTCCACGAAATACCACAACCACTCAAAGGCTATTACGGTGATTCGCAAGGAAAACGTGCAGAAATCATCGTCCCTGGCTCAAGCTTCAATGCCCGTGCAGATATGGGGTTTAAGTTCAATGGCTCGGAGTACGAAATGATTCAGGACGAGTATGAAGTCATCAGACGACTCGGAGGCAAATTCTACGCTACTCAGTTGATGCCAGCTTACGGACGGCGGATGGTGATGGCGAAAGCTGAAGAATTGCGTGAAAGATTTGGCGAATGCACAATCACCGAAACCAGTAATGGGTCAGTGCAAACCCTGCGTTTAACCTTTGCTGGACACCAGGAAACCAAACAATACGCTAGGAGGTAATTCATGGAACGCTCAGTATTAATTCATTTTGACAGCAAAACCGGTGAAGTGCGAGTGGAAGCGGAAGGGTTTGAGGGGCTATCTTGCCTGGAAGCTACACAGCCGTTTGAAGAAGCTTTGGGTGTTGTGGGCGATCGCACCTTCAAAGAAGAAGCCGAAACCCAACAACTCAGAACTACCAGTAACCATCAAACCAGATTAAGACAGTAAAGCAAAAAGGAGGGATCAGCCAATCCCTCCGAAAAAAGCGCATTATGAACAACTTGCCTCAAGAATACCCTTTTATTCATATCTACTCCCAGCAAAAACCACGCCAGCCCGTAATCATCAAGGCTAATACTGAGGGCTTGAGTGTGTTGTTAAACGCAATAGTGGCGGCGATCTCTTACCGAGACAATAACGGCGTAGCAGAAGCATTCGACGGCGATGCCGAAGGTTATCAGGTGCTAATCCAACTGGTTAGTACTCACGAAGAACTATCACCAATACCGTATAAACATGAATCTGAACAATCTCTTCACCACCCTGGATTCACAAATCCCGATTGCAGCCCTTGAGGTACTCGCCCCAGAAGAAGCCACGATTATTCAGTGGCTTTCAACCCAAGCTGACGAGAAACTCAAATGCCCGACATTCTTCTGGAATTTGGGAGTTTCCAGCCTGGAACAATGTCAGATTGCTGCTGATGGTGGTTTGGTGTTTAAGTCTGTGCCAGAGTACAAAAGACCGCCGCAAGCAGATCCGCTTCTTTATATCTTCGAGTACATCAATAACTTTACAAGCAACGGCGTATTCATCCTGAGTGACGTTCACCCATTTATTGGAAAGAACTCGCCGCAGTTATCTTGGGAAATCCTGACACGGGTGAAAAACCTTTATCACAGGTTGAAACCCACCGAAAAACGCATCATCTTCTTGGGTCAAAACATCCAACTGCACGAGTCTTTGGTAAGGCTAATCCCGTTTGCAGAAGTGCCACTGCCCACCGTTGAGCAAATCCAAGAACATCTTGATGCGTATTTGCAGTATTTAGGTGAGTCGGCGCAAGAGCAACAAGTCAAGTTCACCGTTGCCTTAACAACATCCGAGAAAGAATCCTTAGCTCGTGCTGCACTAGGCTTGACTCTCGAAGAAATCAGCGATTTCTTGAGACTGACGGTAAAAGAGCGTTTGAATCGCAATGGTATTACTATTGATGCCACTGTGACACCATTAGCTGTGCAGTATAAGACTCGGCTGCTCTCACAAATGGGTATTGAGCTAGGAAAACCAGCGACAATTCCCTTTGGCGGTTTGGATTTATTGCGTGAGTGGTTGAATCGTCGGCGGCGGTTGTTTACACAAGAGGCAAGGCTGTTACATCTGCCTCAGCCTAAAGGTGTGTTGTTGGCTGGAGTTCCGGGTACAGGAAAAACATTACTTGCAAAGAACATCGCCAATATACTGAATTTACCACTACTCCAGCTTGATATTGCGTCCCTCCTGGGTTCTCTAGTTGGGGAATCTGAGGGCAACGTTAAACGAGCTTTGAAAACTGCCGAAGCTATTGCACCGTGTGTCTTGTGGGTTGACGAAATAGAAAAGGCTTTGTCTGGTAGTGGTGACACAAGTGGTGTTTCTCAAAGGATTCTTGGATCTATCCTCACCTTTATGTCTGAGTGTACTGCTGGGGTGTTTGTTGTCGCCACCTGCAACGACATTTCGGCATTACCGCCCGAACTCAAAAGGAAAGGACGTTTTGATGAAAATTTCTTTGTAGATTTGCCATCTGAACCAGAACGGGCGCAAATCCTCAGCATTCATCTGCATCGCTTTGGGATTGCGATTGAGGATGAGTATTTAGAGGCTGTAGCTGCTAACACCGCCCAATTCTCCGGTGCTGAATTGGAAACGCTGGCTGCTGAAGCTGCGCTGTTGGCGTTTGATGAAGGCAGACCGCAGCAGGTGACTTTGGGTGATCTGGAGGCTTGTCGGCAGACGATTACACCACTGGCTGTACAGGATGCGGCGGCGGTAGAGCGAATGAGAGACTGGGCGAAAACTGCAAGGGCGGCTTCTAGTGCGTTCGCTCAAGCACCAACCAAGTCATTGAAAACTGCGCGGTATCGAAACCTTAACTGATGAATGGGCGATCGCTCTTGTTAACAACACAAGAGCGATCGCTACGCTAACAATTTTTGAAATAATATTTATCAAGGAAAAAATCATGTCCAAAGATTTAGTAACTTATTATGGACAAACTGAACTTATCGACAAACTTGTTGATAAGTATGGCGCATATTTAGAACAGCTAACTAGAGAAACAAAGCTCTTGTTTCGTATCACTTTATCAACTTATGTGTTGATGCAACAAGAATACACTGCATCTGAATATTCAATATCAGCAGCATTGGAAGATGCGCTATGTGAACTAGTTATTCCCGACAGTATTCCTCAAGATTTGTACGATATTTGTTCGCAACTTGAGGGACTAACTGTGGATGAAGCCGAATCGATTTTAGACGCTCTACAACATCAAATACGCTGGGGCAATGCACGAGTACTAGTAAGCCAATAGGTTAATTATAGGTGAGCATTTGGTAAATAAGCTGCTCACCTATTTACTAAATACGTAATAAAAAGAATGGAAACATATTTAGTTTATGCTGATGCTGTAAACAACAGCAACAAATTCTGGTCAGCCAAAGTTGAGAGTAATCAATTGATTGTCCAATGGGGACGAGTCGGCTACAAATCCCAAACTAAAACTCACACTTTCACTAATCCCCAACAAGCCATCAGCAAGTACAATAATTTAGTTTTTGAGAAAAAGTCTAAGGGCTATCAAGAAAGCCAGCCGCAGATTGATTCTTGCAGCGTTGGGGATATCAGAAGGGCGTTGCAAATACTTACTACTCTGCGTCGTTATGTCGAAACTCGCAACTTTAACCCTGGTTACATTGAAGCATTAAATGATTATTTGAAAATCATTCCCACACCATTGGGAATGCAAATTGACCCCTGCCACATTTACAATTCTGTGGCAGATGTTGACCATCAGATTAGATTGCTCAACTCACTGCTGCCTATCGAAAAGCCGCAGCAATCAAAAGATGATTCTGGGGAGAAAGTTGTTAGTTTAAAGTCAATCAGCCAGCATTTCTGGCGGGTAGTTTAGCATAATTTGCAGTACAGAAGGATAAAACTATGGCAAAAATAATTGTTAGTTCTTGGGAATCAGAGGGGTATGGACACAATTCTCATCATGATAAACAAATACATCCTCAATACCTAAAAATTCGAGAAATATGTGAGCAATTAGGAATTGATATTCCAGAAATGGACACACAAGTTACATCTCTTAGCACAAGAACAGAGATTATTGCGGATGAAGTGGTATTAGATTATGTAGAGCCAATTTACCGTAGTGATGCAGATGGATTTTCCCCATATCAATTAGATCCAACTGACTACATTAATGCGGAATAAATAATTATATTTCCCAGTCATGTATTTGGCTGGGGAATCTTGTTAAAAGTTTTCAATACACAACTACGCTAAACCTCTATAAGTTTTAAAATAATAGTTTTATGGAAATTAAAACAATTTCTGTTAGTTACCAAAGAAAATTCAACTTAGGCGATTATGAATCAGTCGAAATTGGTTGTTCTTTATGGGGTCAGATTGACCCCGAAGAAGACGAAAACGGGTGCATACAGTACTTGTTTGAAAAAGCCAAAGAATCAGTTAAGCAAGCGGCAATTCCACTGATTTCAAAATCAGTTCATCAGATGAATAAAGCCAAGATTTACAAAAAAACTGATGCTCTGAATGAGGACGAACTGGATAGTTTTTGATTCCGATTTGCTCCGCTAATCCTCTTGAGAAATTCAATGAAAATTCGAGGACATAAACAATGGTTAATGAAATCAAACTAGGCTTAGGAAATCCCCCATACCCCATTTATCTATATGTAGACAAACTAGAAGTTGAAGGCAGGGTTTATGGTTGGTATAACTACGATTTTAATAAAGACAAACAAATTCCCGTCCCTTATAAGGCTTTAACAGGTTATATCTGCGAGCTTAAACTAACTGGTAAAGAATTTAAAGGCAAAGATAATCTGAAACTAGATGTTGTTGTCTGCGCCGATGAGCTTTATGTTATCAGAAGCGGAATTGAAACTAATTTTAGTAAATCTTTCTTGCTGGCAGCATCATTGGTAGAAGATTTTTCAAAACCTCTGCAAATTGTTGCTAATCCTGGGGATGAGAACGTCGTATTTTGTTCCTTGTATGATGCCACAACTAAGGCTAAAATTCGTTATCAATGGAATCCTGCTGCTGACTGGGGTAGCATCATTGAAAACATTCAATTAAAAATGGGTAGTGTGAAATACGATTTAGATTTTGATGAAGACGCTGTAGACCCCTCGTCAAAACCGGTCACAAAGCCCCAACCATCGACTCAACCTAAAGCTCCCGCGTCAGCAGCACATCCGCATGACGTGAGGGTTAAGCAAGTCCGTATTCTGACCGACTATCCTGTTGATTTAATCAAAAAGTGGTTGCAGTCTCAAGGCGTAAATTATCCCAGTCAACTTTCTGAGCAGAGAGTTGACCAGTTAATTAAAACCATCTGCCTTGGATGGGCGGCAAACCATCATTTCGATCTCGATCCGAATCACGCATCTCTTTCCTATGAAGAGCAGGTGATAGACACAATCACTTCCGGGGTTCCTGAGATACAAGCCATTCAGCAGTGGATGAGCTATGTTGCTGGACTAAGAACCCCAGTAGGTGTTCGGTAGAAATTCTTTAGCAGCCAATGTCGGCTGCTAAATTTTTCTTCCACTTCACCAGTATTTTACGAAAGAAGTTCTTACGGCTGCGCCAAAACTCCCTGAAGATTTCTGTGAAATTCAATGGACTTACTATTAGAAATATCCGAAACTCAACAAGATTCCGCTTGGCAACCAACCCAATGTCTACCCACACCAAGCACCTGCTTTCAAGCCTACATCAATCGCCTTTCTGTATTAGCTGTTCTGCCTTGGCTAGAAGAAGTCTGGAATACTGAAGCCACCACACAAAGCCACTGGGAATTAGTCAATGGTACAGCAATCACCATTGGGGAAATTCGCATAGTTTTGGTTCCCAGCGAAGCAATTGATAGTAGTGAAATTCGCGTACCGCAAGAGTGGGTGGATATTCCTAATTGGGTTGCTGATTACTATTTAGCTGTTCAGGTGAATCCTGATGATGGTTTAGTGAGAGTTTGGGGATACACAACTCACCTAGAACTCCAACAGCAAGGCAATTACGACGGACGCGATCGCACTTATTCCTTAGACGCAGAACAGCTAACACGGGATATTAATCTACTGCGATTAACACACGAATTCAGTCCTGGGGTGCGTTATTGGAGAATCAGGAGTGGCGCGATCGGTTAGTTCAATCGCGTAATCTTCAGGCTGTTGATTGAGGAATATGTCTATCTCAGATTTAGCTAACAAAATAGAACAGCGAGTTTATCAATTAGAAGAAAATCTAGCGTTAACATACTCGGAGATTTTCACTACTGTTTGTCAAGAAAATCATCTGAATTCTTCGACTCTTCAGGAGGCTTTGGGATGTGATTGTCCTCACGGATTGATAGGCTTTATCAAAGGGTTAAAAGAATCTGAAATTTCTGGTTATTTGAAAAAATAATTTGTCAAAGGCAGTACAAAACTGCCTTACTTTTTTATAGGAGCAAAAATGAAACTACTAATACTCGATACAGAAACTGCCGACGACGAAAACACCCCCTGCGAAATTGCAGCCACACTTTACGAAATCGGTGAGTATTCGGGTGCGATCGCCAGCATCTCAACCCTACTACCAATCACAACCAACCACGCCCAAGCCATCAACGGCATCTCCCCGAAGCTAACCCAAACCTCACATCCCATACACAAAACCGCACTGGCTTTCTTGCGAGAGATGGCCGCGATCGCTGATTATGCGGTGGCCTTCAATGCGGAGTTTGATTCGGAGGTGGTTAACAAGTTTTTCCCAGACTTGATTACAGTCCCCTGGCTGTGTGCTATGCGTGACTTCAATTGGGGCTATCACAGTATCAACGCGCACGGTGGGTACAAATTAACCGACCTCGCCTTGTGGATGGGCATCGGCATTAGCACCGTTCACCGCGCAGCAGATGATGTTCGGTTGTTGGTCGAGTGTCTCAATCGCCACAAGAACCCGACGAAACTAGTGGAGGATGCGATCGCTTTAGCTCAATCTCCAATGGTAGAAATCAAAGCCTTAGTTGGTTACGAAGACCGCCATTTGGCGAGTAGAGCAAAGTTTGCGTGGGATGGCGATCGCCGGATTTGGCATAAGTCAATTCGCCAGTGCTTGCTGGAGGATTTTGTCAAAACTCTTGATTTTGATGTGAGCATTATCTAACGCCTTCGCGTAACAAAGGGAAAGCTTTTAAAAATCAAATGAACATCCTCAAATATCGTGCTGGCTATGTGAGCAATTCTAGATTGATCTACTGTGGTAGACCAAAAAAGGACGAATATTTGTGCCAGCAATTACTAATCGGATTAGGTAATCCCTTTACTTGGAAAACCACCAAAAAAGCTAAATTCAAAGTTAAAAACTTAGCTGAATCTTTGTCAAAATATCGTCAGTGGGTTTGGAGGTTAATCTGTTGTTATCGAGACAGAAACTTAGACCAACTCCAGCCGTGGGAATTCCGTTATTGGCAATTTATGAAATGTTTAGCGATCGCAATCGCTGATCATCAGGTAGATGGACTAGTTTGCTGGTGCGTAGAAATTCAAGATTATGTTCCAGTCAAAGGGACAGAACAATGCCACACACAAATACTTTATTCTGCTTGTCTGCATTTGATTGAGTCGGGTTTAGTTGATGCTAATTGGGATGCAGACGTTAATTTGAGCGGACTTTGGCAATAATCATCAGTTTAGACAGCTTCGGCTGTCTTATTTTTTTCAGGAGCAAATATGAACCATCGCCAATACCAAGCTGAGTATTTCATTGATCACAAATACATCGTCATTCGCTGCTGCCGCATAAAACCACTCGCCAAGTTCTTACACCAAACTGTGATCGCCTCCCTCGTGAGTGCCTGTTTTTTGGGCGTTGGTGCGTTGGGCTGTTGGGGTGTGGAGATTATCGCTGCCAACTCCACAATTGCCAGTCCGTATTTCTGGCAGGCAGCTGATTGATTATTTTATTGGTATCAGTACATACCACATACATAAAGAAATTCTGAACAGAATTAGGTAAAGCTAAGGTTGCCAAGTAGGCATTTTAGTAGACATGATGCAGTAGGGTGATATTAACAACATATATCACTAGCAGTAAAGCAATCTACCCAAGCTCTTTTGAGCTTGTCTTTTTCGTGAGCTACATCCAATTTGGCAACCAAATAATTACTGCTGCCGAGGTTTTAACAATGCTGGCTAGTAGTCAAATGCTGCCACAGTTAGTCCGATGGTTGATTGTGGAAAAGGCAATTGCCCAGATCAACATTACAGCAGAAGAAAAGTCCTATGCTATAAAGCAATTTCACCAAGAAAATCACTTAACTACACCAGAAATAATTGCCTCAACTCTCAAAAATTACGGAATGAATGAAGTGCAATTAGAAGCTCTCGCTACAAGAGGATTGAGGATAGAAAAATTTAAAATAGCTACTTGGGGAGCAAAGCTAGAATCTTATTTTCTACAGCATAAATCACAACTAGATAAAGTTATCTATTCTTTAATCCGTACATCAGATCCAGAAGTAGCACAAGAACTTTACTTTCGGATTAAAGCAAGAGAAAAAACATTTGCAGAATGCGCCAAAGAATATTCCCAAGGACAAGAAGTCCAAACAGGGGGATTGATTGGCCCTGTGGCAATTGGTCAACCCCATAAAGAGATTGTTCAGAAACTACTGATATCTCAACCAGGACAGCTATGGCCACCAATGCGCCTAGAGAATTGGGTAGTGATCATTAAATTAGAAAAGCTCATTCCTGCACAACTAGATGATGGGATGCGTTCTGTTCTACTCAACCATTTTTTCGAGACGTGGCTAAACGAAGAAATAGAAAAAACACCTCTGAAAGTCCTAGAAGATGCACCTACCCCAACTTTACTAACAAAATGACCTCCAGTACAGCCACAATCGTTGAGTTCTTAACAAGCATCTCCCCATTTGACCAACTCGACATTCATACTATTGAGGGCATCGCCGCAAAACTAGAACCATTGCGCTACAGAATGGGACAGGCAATTCTTGTCAGAGAAAATCTGCCTGCAAGAGTAGCGATTATTTATCAAGGGCAAGCTCGTTTATTAGGATATGCACCTGGAGCTAATGTCCCAGATACCTTAGAATTACTAAAACCAGGATCAATCTTAGGTTGGACAAGTGTGCTGCGAGGTGTAGCTTGTGAAACAGCGATTGCATCATGTGAAACTTTGTGTTTGACAATCAAAGCATCAGAATTTTTAGGACTATTAGAGTCAACACCAGTAATAGCCAGATTCTTTCGGAATACTTGCAGTTTAATTGAAATTTTTGATTTGTTAGGGGCAGAATTAGAACGACGGGGCAAAGTTAGAGAAGATTTAAAAGAACTTGCCTTAGCAACAAAATACCAAGCAACCATTCTGAATTTACCTTCTGGTAAAACATCACTTCAGAAACTAGATCCAAATTTATTGTGGTTGGTCAGTTCTCAAGGTTCTAATTATGCTGTAGGAGAACAGCTCAACAAAAGTGAAATGTCAGCACAGATTAGTGGAGAAGTTCGCTTAGTTGGTTTTATTGACCCGACATTACCAATTAATTTCCCTTCCCCTGACTCGACGAGTTCATCTTTTGAGGCAGAAATTTGGGCGGAAGCTGCTTATGCTCCGTTAAATCCAGAACTGGAAGAAGATTTAGAAGATAGCCAAAAAGTCAAATATCCTTACATTCAAGGAAGAGGGCCAGTAGATAGCACCTTGGCTTGTTTTCAAATGCTGTCGCAACATTTAGGAATGCCGTGGAAACGAGATGTACTGCGTCGTGCTTTAGTCAATAACTACCAACGAACAGGTAAAATCCCCATCGAACTATGCGGTGGTGTAGCAGAACTACTGGGATTGAAATCCCAACTAGTCAATATTCCGGCTGTGACTATTTCTAAACTCCCTACACCCGTACTCCTACCTTGGCAAGACAGTTTTGCAATTCTCTACAAAGCATCAGAAAAAGAATTGGTTCTAGCAATTCCTGAGCAGGGAATAACTCGTAAAAAGCCAGTAGATTTTATTGAAACTTGGGGTGAATCAGGACAAGTTCTGCTGTTACAAGCCACATCAGAAACACCAAAAAAGCGATTTGGCTTATCCTGGTTTTTACCAGCTATCAAAAAACATAAAGTAGTATTAATTGAAGTATTCATCGCTTCATTGTTTGTACAATTATTGGGATTGGCTAATCCATTAATTACACAAGTTATTATTGATAAAGTTATTGTACAAAATGGTATTAACACCCTGCATGTATTAGGGTGTCTAATAGTAACAATGGCTGTAGTAGAAGGAGTAATTACATGGTTACGAACTAACTTATTCGTTGACACAACAAATCGGATAGATTTATCTTTAGGTGCAGAAGTCATTGATCACCTATTGAGATTACCTCTTCGTTATTTTGAAAAGCGTCCTGTTGGAGAAATAGCGAGTCGCATCAATGAATTAGAAAATATTCGCTCGTTCTTGACAGGAACGGCATTAACTGTCGTTCTAGATGCTATTTTTTCTGTTGTTTATATAGGAGTAATGGTTTGGTATAGTTGGCTATTAACTATTGTGGCATTAGCAACTGTGCCATTATTTGCGCTATTAACATTCATATTTGCACCTATTATCCGGCAACAAACTCGCACTAAAGCTGAAAAAAATTCTGATACACAATCATATTTAGTTGAGGTGGTATCTGGGATTCAAACTGTTAAAGCCCAAAACATTGAACTGAATTCTAGATGGCAATGGCAAACACGTTATGCACGTTATATCAGTGCCAGTTTTGAAAATGTACTCACATCTAATACAGCAGGTTCTCTAAGCAACTTCTTAAATAAGCTTTCTAGTTTACTATTACTGTGGGTAGGGGCATATTTAGTATTACAAAAGCAGTTAACTTTAGGAGAATTAATTGCTTTTCGCATCATTGCAGGTTATGTCACAAGTCCCTTGTTGAGATTAATTCAACTGTGGCAGAACTTCCAAGAAACAGCATTATCTTTAGAGCGGCTGGCGGATATTTTAGATCATCCTCAAGAAACAGAACTAGGAGGGGAGGAGTGGAGGAGTGGGGGAACGGGAGAAAGGAAGAAATTTCCCCCCTCCCCCACTCTCCCCCTCTCCCTCTCTTCTCAAATTCCTATGCCAGCAATTGTAGGCAATATTAAATATGACAGTGTAACTTTTAGTTTTGCAAAAAGTCCCACTCCTCAACTGAATCATGTTTGTTTAGAAGTCCCGGCTGGTTTCTTTGTTGGAGTAGTTGGACAAAGTGGGGCAGGTAAAAGTACACTGACTAAGTTGATTCCTCGACTTTATGAACTTGATGCTGGTCGTATCTTAATCGATGGCTACGATATTAACAAAGTAGAGCTTTATTCTTTACGCCGTCAAATCGGTATGGTACTGCAAGATACTTTACTGTTTGATACTACAATACAAGAGAATATTGCTTTGACAATGCCAGATGCAACTCCCGAAGAAATTGTGCAAGCCGCCAAGATTGCTTGCGCTCATGATTTTATTATGAATCTGCCCAATGGGTACGAAACTCGTGTTGGTGAAAGAGGTTCAGCTTTATCTGGGGGACAGAGGCAGAGAATAGCGATCGCTCGGACTGTACTACAAAATCCGCCGTTGCTGATCATGGATGAAGCTACCAGTGCTTTAGATTATGCTACTGAACGTCAAGTTTGTTTAAATCTGCAAGCTGCTCTAAGAAATAGAACTGTATTGTTTATCACGCATAGACTAGCAACTATTCGGAGCGCCGATATTATTTTGATGATGAGTCAAGGGCAGGTAGCAGAACAAGGAACGCATGATGAATTAATTACTATGAAAGGTTTGTATTACTGTCTTTATCAACAACAGGAATTAGCTGGAGGATGAAGAGGAGTGGGGGAGTGGGAGAGTGGGGGAGTGGGCTGGAGGAAGTTTATTTATTTTTTATCTTTAGGAATTATCCATTTATTTGAGTTATGAATCATAGTCACAAGCATTCCGAGAATCGAATTATAGGCTTTATAAAGGTTGCGTCCAGTTTCGATATCTACATAATGACATTGAACAGCAAATTCAATCCAAGTCTGCGGAAACGCAGCTTCTGCTTCTGCGTCACAAAGTTTAGCAATAAACGCTGCCTCATACCGACGTTTTCGCCATGCTTCTGCAAAATTGGCACAAACGGAACGTGAAGCACGACGAATTTGATCAGTCAATGAATATTTTTCTTCAATAGGAAACTTCTTCGATAACTCAAAAATCTGCATAGCAGTATCAAACGCCATCTTATAAACTTCTAAATCTCCATGATTTTTAAATGACTCTCTACTCATACACAACTACCACTTAATCACTATTAAGTACAAATATACTATTTTACTTTTCGCTATTTCCACCTTATATAAACTAACCGTCTATGAATAGTAACAATAACAATGGCAAATATTCAAATAATGACAATATTGAGAGCATTCCTGAAAAAATCTCGCCAATTTCTCCCACTCCCCCACTCCCTCACTCTTCCCCTCCCCCACTCCTCCCCTCTCCCACTCCTCCCAATCATTCACCCCGCTACGTACCAAAATTTGACCAGCCGGTAATATTGAAACAATCACGAAAATGGTCGAGAGCTATCCTGTGGGGATTAATGCTTTCTACGGCAGGGACAATCGTTTGGGCGAACATTGCTACAATTGAAGAAGCCGTATCAGCTACAGGTAAATTAGAAGCATCAGGGGCAACAAAAGAAATCCAAGCACCTGTAGGTGGAGTCGTAAAAGAAATATTTGTTGAGGATGGTCAAACAGTCAAAGCAGGGCAACAACTTTTGTCTCTTGATAATACAACTGCCAAAGCACAATTATATTCATTTTGGCAAATTCGTACTAGTTTAATTCAAGAAAATCAATTTTATAAGTCAAAACTATCAGGTAGTAACTTAGAAGATGCCTCGACATTAAAAATCTCCAGCCAAATGTTAGATTTAACCAAGAGTCGAGCCACTTTGATAGCAGATAATCAAGTATACCGCGCTCTATTGAATGGAAGGAAAAACAATATTTCCCTCACCTTAGAACAGCAAGAACGTTTACAGTCTAACATAGCAGAGTTAAATGCACGTATAGTAGCTGCCCAATCAGAAATTGAGCAATTTCAACGTCAATTACAACAAGCAGATATTAAGCTTGCTACTAATTTAGATAACCAGAAAATGAATCAAGGAATACTGAATGATGTAACTCCCTTGATGCAAAATGGTGCGATATCTAGGATTCAGTATCTTAAACAACAACAAGACGTTCGCAATATTCAAAGTGAAATTGACCAACTAACACAAGAAAAAGCTCGATTACAATCAGCTATTGCCCAAGCCAAAGCTAAATTAGTCAACACCATTGCTCTGTCTCGCAGAGATTGGCTCAATCAAATTGCGGAGAATAATAAGCGGATTGCTGAAATTGACTCACAATTAACAAAAGCGATTGTCGAAAATAATAAAAAAATTGCCGAGATTGATTCACAAATTAGTCAAACGCAAATGAATCTAAAGTATCAAGAAATAGTAGCACCTGTTGACGGAATTATTTTTGAGATGAAGGCACACACACCAGGATTTGTAGTCACGTCCAGCGAACCAATCTTGAAAGTTGTTCCAAACAATGCGCTTGTTGCCAAGGTTTATATTACTAATAAAGATATTGGGTTTGTTAAGACCGGAATGACGGTAGATGTCAGAATTGATTCATTTCCTTTTAGTGAGTTTGGTGATATCAAAGGTAAATTAGTTTGGATTGGTTCTGATGCTTTACCACCAGATCAAATTTATCCATTCTACAGATTTCCTGCAAAGATACAGCTTGATAGTCAGCAGTTAGCTGTTTCTGGACGTAATATTAGTTTGCAGTCTGGAATGGGTGTGAGTACCAATATTAAAGTTCGAGAGCGAAAGATAATTTCAATTTTTACTGATATGTTTAGTTCGTCTTTTGATAGTCTACAAAATGTGAGATAATCGACTAATCTTTGAATTCAAAATTCAAAATTAAGAAGAATTCAAAAGTCAGAGTGCAATCAGTGGTTGCTCTGAATCCCTCACTGATTGTAATTTTGACCATTTTTTGAATTCAAAATTCAAAATTCAAAATGAAGAATAAGAATAATTTTGAATTAATTAATTAATTCTAGGTACAAGCCCCCACTGATTCAAGGAATCAGTGGTCTACAATCAGTGGCGGGCTTCAAGCCCTCACTCCTAAGTCTTCAATTTTGAATTAATAATTTTGAATTTTGAATTCCCCGAAGGGGTTGACTCTTGAATTGTTTTGAATCCTGATTTCTGAATCCTTCTTCATAATAAGATTATCTTATTTAGATAAAGAATTTATATTTTTCTCAGAAAAATCAGCTATTTTACGTAAATATGATAATTACGGAAAAATCAGTAAATATTCGCATTTTTAAAATCGTTAAAGCGATTAAAAATATAAAAAGGGCTGAAAAACTATGACAGAAAGAGAGGGTCTAGTTTTTGTAGGCGATTTGCTCTAGCAAAAGAAATATCTTGATAATCCATAAGCTAAGACTAGATTTCAGGGAAAAATCTAGAAAAATTACTGTGGGTTGCGTAGCAAAATAAAAATTCTCAAAATAACCAATTTCAGGGGAGCCTCATGAGTCAAAAGTTAACTGTGCAGGAATTTGGGATTGTTATTGCTGTCAAAAATCATAAACCCACAATACTTAATCCCGACTTCTTAAAATACAGTGGCATTGTACCTTCTGAATGGGAACTGGCTCGTCAACCAGTATTGACAAATAATGTAGTTCAAATAGCTTACACATCAGGAGTCAACATTATTGCCGAACCAAGTCGCATTATGTTCCTTGAATCGATTGAGGGAAAAGAAATAACACAAGTAGAAATCCCCGAAATTGTTCGCAAATATGTGCAAGCACTACCAAACTTAGAATATGAAGGAGTAGGCTTAAATCCCAGAAGTCACATTACCTTTGAGCAACAGCAAGATGCTGGTAAATATTTGAGTGAAACATTATTAGCACCTGGGGAATGGCAAGAAATCGGAAAAGCCAAAGTGCGTGCATCATTAAACTTAGTATATAGCTTAGAACGTAGTCCTTTTTATCTCAGTATTAACGAAGCTGCAATTCGCCAGGAAGATGAAACCATGACTCCTATTGTCATGTTTAATGGTAGTTTTAGTTATGAGTTAACAGGAGACAATTCCTCAGAACGGTTGTTCAGCTTACAACAAGTAATTAATAACTGGCAAGCAGATATAGAAATATATCAAGAAATCATCAGTAAAAACTTTGTTGATAAAAAAGTGGAATCTTTCATACAAATACCTGTATTAGCTATGGATACAGTTTCATAAATAGATTAGTAGCTATTAGCTTAAAAATTAACTGCTAATAGCTTTTTCAGTAAGAATTCAGCACTCAGGAGGAGGCAGTGCGGTGGACGGGTTTCCCGGCATAAAGGAGACAGTTGCGTCGGTCGCCAGACTTGAGCAAACTGTCGTCAACTGCCATTCAGAAGTCAGAATAATAAAGTCTAGTAGTAAATCAGTAGATTGATTTATCAAATATTGGTAAGAATTCAGCACTCAGGAGTCAGAAGTCAGAATTTAAAAGCAATGAGCGTATGATTTATATATTAGTCCAGAAGAAATTTGCTTAATTTCCCAATATTCTGAATTCTGGATTCTGGCTCCTGAATTCTTACAAATATTGTTCCTCATTCTTTAAGCCTTCTAGCTCCTGAATTCTTACCTTTTTCATGCCTAATTATCTCAGACTAAAACACTAAAACAACTCTTAAAACTACTACTTGTCAGGGTAAAGTAATGGGAAATCAAGATAATTTAGGGACAAATAATCCAGGTATTAATGATGGGTTAATGCCACCTTCATTACTGGAAAGTGCCTCATTAGAAGATAATTCTCCCCTGATAGAACTACAGAAATCTCTGAAAAAATCTATTAGTTTTGATCCAGTAAATTTATTAGCCAATAAGGATAATAAATCTCAAACATCAGGAAGTAGCCAAGATTTTTCCGAACAAAATCTGGCTATTAGCTACAATCCATCAGTTAGTAATATATTTGGCTCAGAGCAATCCTTCATCCAACCACAAACATCTGTTGCAAGTAGCCAACAAAATAATCAAAATATTGATTCTCTGACTGGAGAACCTAATTATCAAACAACAACCACTTCTTACACAGCTTCTAATAGTATTCCCAACTTTGCGATTAGAAGTGAAGGAACCATTACCATTAATGGAAACAGTGACCTTGATGGTGTACCCACAGACCCAACAGATGATGCTTTAATTTATGCGGCTAAAGGATTTACTATCAATGGTAACTCCATATTACCTGTACAAAGAGATGCCGCAGGCAATCCACTCAAAGATGCTTCAGGCAAATTAATTTTAGTAGATAAAGCTGTCGCTGTTTCCACTGGTTACACAGTAGCGAATGCCCCCAATAATAAATATGCAAACTTAGTACCACCACAGCTAGTAGACAAGCTTTCAGTTAATGTTCCCCTTTATGCAGACATCAAACAACTCGAACTAGCACGTCGCATACCTTCTGGAACACCAACTGTCACCTTTAACGCCAGTCAAAATCCTCTCAACAATGCAAATGACTGGTCGCAGAAGTTTCCTCAACCTGGAACAGCCAGCACTCCGACAGTGGTTAGAGTCACAGGTGGTGGCTTAAATATTCCCAGCAATATCACTTTAAATAATTACGTAATTATTGTTGAGCAAGGAGATATTAATTTCAACGGTAACAATCACAATTTTAATAATGTAGCTCTAATTACTAATAACGGTAATATTAATCTATCGAATGTCCAAGCAAAAGAATTAGCGGTATTTGCTTCTGGTTTGATTAACATGAACGGTGGAGCCAAATTTATAGGTACAACCTTACTGGCAAATGCTAATACTAACGGTAGTATTATTTTCAATGGCGCTACCAGCAGTATCAATCCCACTGATAACTTGAGAGTCATTTCACAGGGGGATATTATCTATAATGGAGCTTCTAACACTCGTGGTTCCTTCTTAAGTGTCAAAAACTTTACTTACAATGGTAATTCGATACTATACGGCACAATTGGGGCCAAAGGTAACATTATTTTTAATGGTGGAGCTACAGTTATCCAACCTGATGCCATTGCTCCTGTAGTAACCGCATCTTTGTTACGCGATACAGCACCAGGAAATACAACAAATACAGATAAAATTACCTCTGACCCGGCAATTGTAGCCAGGGTCAGCGATAATAGTCCAATTCTAGAATTACGTGCAGGGTTTAATAGTACCCCATCTGCTAACTATAAAACTTTTCAACCTCAATATAATGCCGACGGTAGTTTTACCATAAACCGCACACAACTAGAATCTATCTATGGTACAACTCTGCCGGATGGTATTCATACACTGCATCTACAAGCAATAGATTTTTACGGCAATTTATCTAATATTTATAATTTAACTTTTTATCTCGATACAAAAACGCTTACTCCCAACAATCTTGATTTGACAGCTAACAATGATACGGGAAATAGCAATACAGATAATATTACAAATAAAAATCAACCAACAATTACTGGTAACGCCGAAGCAGGTGCAGTTGTAAAACTCAGCAATAATGGTCAAGTGATTGGTGCTGGTGTTGCCAATAGTAACGGTGTTTGGCAAATTGTTACCAGTACTCTAACTGATGGCATTTATAATCTTACCGCCACCGCCGAAGATATTGCAGGCAATGTTAGTTCGTCCTCAACACCACTACAAATTGTTGTTGACACAATTGCGCCCAATGCCCCAACTCTCAAGTTAGCTACGAATAGCGACACGGGGATTAGTAACAGCGACAAGATTACTAAAAATTCTACTCCTACACTCCAAGGTAATGCGGCATCTGGTTCAATAGTCCGTTTATATAAAGAAGGACAACAAATTGGACAAACTACTGCCACCTCTAATGGTACTTGGGAATTACAAACTCAAACCCTAACGGATGGACAGCATATCTTTACGGCTACCGCCGAAGATGTTGCCGGAAATAAGAGTGCTGTTTCTAGTCAACTAACAATTACGGTGGATACAACAATAGCTCCACCCAGTAACTTAAATTTAGTGGTTGCTAGTGATAGTGGTATTAGTAATAGCGATCGCGTAACGCAAGACAGTACACCTACAATTTCTGGCAATGCTGAGGCATTCTCCACAGTTCAGCTATTTCACAACGGACAATTGTTGGGACAAACGACCACAGATGGTAATGGAAATTGGCAGTTTACGACTAATAATTTAGCTGATGGTATTTATAATATAACTGCCATAGCTTCTGATATTGCAGGTAATGTCAGCACTAACAGTACACCGATTAACTTCACCATCGATACAGCATTACCCCAACTAACGCTCTTTACTCCTGTTGATACTCAATCATTGCAACAGACATCTCGATTAACTGGCACAGTAGATGGTACAGGCAGTGCTGTAGTTGCCCTGAGCTATCGATTTGACCAATTGCCAGAGATTGCAGTTCCTTTGAGTTCCAATGGTGCATTTGATCAAGCATTTGATTTAACAGGTATTGCCAACGGTCAACATACCTTGACACTTGTTACAACTGACCTTGCAGGTAATACTAAGACGATTCAATATAATGTCACTGTTGCGGTGGACAATCAAGCACCCATAATTACAGCTACTTTGCAACGGGACACTGCCCTTGGTAATACGACTAATAGCGATAGGATAACCTTTGACCCCAGCATTACTGGTACTGTCAACGATGCGAACTCTGTTGTCAGCTTCCGTGCTGGTTTTGAAAATACGATTGTTGCAAACTTTATCAATGTCCTACCACAGCGACAAGCAGATGGTAGTTTTAGTTTTAACCGCACTCAACTAGAGCAAATCTATGGTGGTACCTTACCGGATGGGCAGCACGTACTAACTCTACAAGCTGTAGATTCATCCGGGAATGTTTCTGGACTATTTGCTATTGCTTTTACTCTAGATACAACCACACCGGCACCAACTCTAGAATTATCAAAAACTAGTGATTCTGGAATTAGTAATAGCGATCTCCTCACGAATGATGCTACTCCCACTATCACAGGGACTGCGGAAGCTGGAGCTTTTGTACAGTTATTCAGTGATGGACAGCAGATTGGTCAAACTACTGCTAATACCGATGGTAGTTGGCAAATCGTTACTTCTGATTTGACCGATGGTATTCATAATTTGAGTGCTAGTGTGACTGACATCGCTGGCAATACCAATTCTTCTGTATCTTCACTTGCTATTAATATTGATACTGCCTTACCGCAATTAACACTGACTAAACCCGTAAATCAAGCTCCTCTGCGTTCTGGAGATAAACTTGCTGGTAGTATCGATGGTACGGGTAGTAACATCACTTCCTTAAGCTATCGCTTTAATAATGGCGCAGAAATTGCGATCTCGCATAATGTGTCGGGGGCTTTTGAGCAGGAATTAGATTTGACAGGGTTGGGGAATGGAATTCACATTTTGACCATCACTGCCCTTGATGCTGCGGGTAATCGTCTGACAACACAATATAACGTCACTGTTCAATTAGATGAAACAGCCCCAGTCATTACCGCCTCTTTGGCCAATGATACTGCCCCAGGAGGAACGACTAATAATGACTTCATTACCTTTGACCCGACAATTAGAGGGAATGTTGTTGATACTAGTCGTGTAGCCCAATTCAAAGCCGGTTTTGATAATACTCCAATTGCCAACTTTATCAACATTACGACTTTGCGCCAACCGGATGGTAGCTTTACTCTTAACCGCCAACAATTAGAGAGTATTTACGGTGGGACTTTAAGCGAGGGACTTCATACATTACATTTACAAGCAGTAGACGAATTTGGCAACCAATCTAATGTCTTTGACCTCAGCTTTACCCTCGATACAAGTGTTATAACACCCACTTTCAATCTAGATGCTACATCTGATTCTGGTGTAATTGGAGATCAGCAAACTTCTCAAGGCATTGTCAATTTGGTGGGTCAAACAGAGGCAAATGCCACTGTAACTTTAGAACAAACTGGTACAGTAGTGATCTCTGACAGTACTGGCAAATTTATCTTTAGCAATGTTCAGTTAGTACCAGGAAACAATTCTTTCACAGTCAAAGCTATTGATATTGCTGGAAATGAAAACACATTCAACACTACCATTTACCGTTTTAGCCCACCCACTGCCATTAACTTAGTAGGTAACATGGTGGCAGAAAATAGTGCTACCGGGACAGTAATTGGTCAACTTAGCAGTATTGATTCAGATACCCAAGATAGCTACACTTACACCTTAGTTGATGATGCTCTTGGTCGTTTTCAGATTGTCGGTAATTCTTTGCAAGTTGCTGATGGTACACTGCTAGATTTTGAAAGCAACAACCAACACTCAATCACTGTCCGCAGTACTGATACCAATGGCTTAAGTAAAACAGAAGTTTTTAGTATTAGCGTTACCAATATTAATGAAAAGCCTAGCTTTAGCAGTCAACCTACTTTAGTTGTTGATGTTAACAATCCCTACACCTACAATATCACCACAACTGACCCAGATATTGCTGATCAACGTATTATTACTGCTACCAATTTGCCTAGCTGGTTAACACTGAGAGACAATGGCAATGGCACTGCCACCTTGACAGGGACTTCCAATGAATTCCTGAATGGAAAATATAATATTACTTTAAGTGTTCAAGATATAGGTGGATTAACAGCAACTCAAACTTATGAATTATCGCCTCAAGTTAATCTTATAGAAGGGGCAAATTTTGCCACTACTCGTACTTTACCTTTCACAGTTCCTAACACTCCTTCTATCCTCAGCTTTAAGATAGACCCGCAGTTTGATATTAGTGATGCAAATGCAATTAATGATGCTTTTGAAGTTGCGTTAGTTGATGTTAATGGCAATTCTTTAGTACATACAATTGTCGGTGGTCGAGATGCTTTCTTCAACTGGACTGAGGGTGAACCAATTGCTTTAGGAGCAGGTGCTAGTTACAATTCCGCAGACCGCACTGTGAGATTGAATCTGGTGGGTATCACTCCTAATACAAACGCGAAGTTAATCTTCCGTTTGGTAAATAATGATCGAGATACTACCACTAATGTTAAGATTACGGATTTTGCCCTCTTAGATGCACCTGTTGGGACTCAATCGCCTAATGGTTCTAGTTTTAGTACTCAGACTACTTCTCAAAGTGGAAGCGCACCTAACTTTAACTTATTGGCTGATGTTTCTTCCAGTATTGCCATCGAATATCATCGCACAACGTTGAATGCCGATACTCGATTATTGTATGCAGATATCGCCCTCCACAATGTTGGTTCTTACAGTGTTGATGCTCCTTTAATTGTTGCTGTCAAAAATATTAGTGATCCTAGTGTTTTTGTGCGTCAACCTGATGGTTTTACGCCAGATGGCATCCCCTACTATAATTTCAGCAACCTTGTAGGCGATAGAAAGCTTGACCGAGACGAGGTAACAAGCAATCGCTCCTTGATTTTCTACAATCCTCAAGGAATACAGTTTACTTATGATTTGGCCGTACTGGCAGAAGTTAACGCCGCGCCAACGATTACAACTAATCCCAATTTAGAAATTATCGGTGGTCAATATTACCACTATGATGTCAATGCTACTGACCCTAATGGCGATTCATTGACCTACAAACTGTTGGTTTCCCCTGATGGGATGACGATTGATGCTACTACTGGTTTAATTAATTGGGAAACGACAACTATTGGTAATCAAGTCGTTGTTGTGGAAGTAGATGACAATCGTGGTGGTGTGACGCAGCAGCAATATACTTTATCTGTAATTGATGCACCACCGAACCGACCACCAGTTTTCACTTCTACACCAATAGTTGATGCCAAAATTAATACTCCTTATACTTATCAATTAGTTGCTCAGGATGCTGATCGTGATAGTTTAACTTTTTCACTGGTCAATGGGCCACAAGGGATGACGATAGACCCCAATACAGGAGTAGTTAATTGGACTCCCACAGGCACACAACTAGGTACATACAATGTAGTGTTTGCAGTTACCGATGGTCGGGGTGGAGTTGCCGAGCAAGCTTTTCAGGTACGGACGCAAGCACAAGCTGGAAACTATGCACCAACTATCATTTCAGAGGCAACAACTTCAGCTTATATCTCTAAAACTTACACTTATGATGTTGATGCGCTGGATGCAGATAATGATGTCTTAACTTACTCACTCGTGCAAGCTCCAGAAGGAATGACCATTGATGCCCGTACTGGCATAATTAGTTGGACTACTCCCGTAGTAGGTCAACAGGATGTGACAGTGCAGGTGCAAGATAGCCGAGGTGGGGTAGATGTTCAAAGTTTCACTTTAAATACTTCTGATGTTGTACCAGGAGTAATTAGTGGCAGAGTTTATGTAGATAATGGTGGGCCAAAAGAACAACTGATTTACTTTGAAGATTTTGAAGACCCAACAAAATCATTGTCTGAATGGTCAAACCCGAAAACAGAAATCACTCCAGTAGGGGAACGCAGCTTTTTAGGGCGATATGCCAGAGATGGGCAAGGAGGAGGGAAGACTAGCCTAACACTTAATGACTTACCCGAACACGACAAAATCACGTTGTCATTTAAGTTGTTTGTCATTGAATCTTGGGATGGGAATGCGAATTGGTTGGGTGATGTACCACATACCTGGGATTTAATAGTACGAGATGGCCCTACTCTACTGCATACCAATTTCTTGAATGTAGATTTTTATTGGTATGAAAATACTTTTGGGCAACATGCAGGACAAGCTTATCCTAATAATTATCCAGATACTCATCCTGATATTCCCTCTACTGCCAATAATGCACCCCGTACAGGTGCTTCTGAAGTGAATACTTTGGGTTACAGCTTCTATGGAGATACTGTTTATGATTTAACTTTTACCTTTGAACATTCAGGCGATAATTTAATCCTAGATTTTTCAGGAGACAATCCCTTCTTATCTTTTGATAATGAAAGCTGGGGACTAGATGACATTGAAATTCGCACCATTTCTCAAGGTAAAGGATTAGCCAATGTTCCTGTATACCTTGATAGTAATAATAATGGTCAACGCGATGGGGATGAAGTATTTACACGCACCGATAATCAAGGTAATTACTCATTTAATGTTGCGGCTGGTAACTATACTGTAGTACAAGAACTCCAACCCACTTGGTCTTTAACTACACCGACCACTGGAAATTATCAGGTTACTGTTGCTAATAATCAAGTAATTAAACAAATTGATTTTGTCAATGTTATTGGGTCGGCAATTAACTCACCACCTACTTTCCTCAGCCAGCCGACAACAACCGCAATGGCAGGGCAGAAGTTCCGTTATAAACCCATAGCTAGTGACCCAGACGGAGACCCAGTTTCTTACAGTCTCAAGGTTGGGCCTGATGGTATGGTAATTGATCCGACAACAGGATTAATTTCTTGGGTTCCTACGGCTAATGACTTAGGATTGCATGATGTCATTTTGTCTGTGGCTGATGGGCGCGGTGAACAAACTCTACAATCATTCCAAATTAAAGTAGATCCTTTTAATTCCTTACCAGTATTTTTATCTGGGCCGGGTTATGGTCTGCCAACAGAGCCGATTGCTGTTGGGCAAACATACTCTTATCAGCCTCGTACTCAAGACCCAGATGGTGACACTATCACTTACAGTTTGACTGCTGCGCCTAGTAATGCTCACATCAATCCGCAGACTGGTCTTTTAACCTGGACTCCTACTGATAGTCAAATCGGTCAACAATCGTTTGCAATTACAATTAACGATGGTCGGGGTGGTAAAACTACTCAATTTTTCGACATCCAGGTTTTGGAAGCCCAAAATGCTCCACTCAACCAAAACCCAGCTATTAGCTCTAGTCCACGTACTGAGATTGCATTAGGACAGAGTTATTTCTATGCAGTCCAAGTTGCTGACCCGAACGGCGACCCACTATCAATGAGTCTGGAGAATGCCCCAGCCGGCATGACCATCGACAGCAGTGGGAGAATTTTCTGGCAACCTCAAGCTTCTCAACTTGGTTCTCAACACGTCACGCTGAACGTCAGCGATGGTCGCGGTGGAATTGCTACTCAATCTTTTGATATTAATGTAGTCAGTGCTGCTTCTTACGTTAATAATGCACCCATCATTACTTCTGCTCCTAACCTAATTACCAACCTAGATCGGGCTTATGAGTACAACCTTGCAGGCAGCGACCCAGATGGCGATTTGTTGTTCTGGAGTTTGGATAATGCACCAGTCGGAATGGTCATTGATTCTCAAACTGGCGCATTACGCTGGAATCCAACTAGCACTCAAATTGGCGAACATACTGTAGCAGTAAGGCTCACCGATGCCTATGGCTTGTACGTTGGCCAAGAATTCACACTGACTGTAACAGGAATTAACGCTCCACCAGCGATCGTCTCAAATCCCGTTACCAAAGCCGCACTGAATCAGCAATACACTTATAATGTCGTTGCTAACGACCCAGAAAATGATGCACTCACTTTCAGCTTAGGTCGCGCTCCCGCCGGGATGACCATCGACAGCAACGGCACGATTCGGTGGACACCCCAGGCTACTCAAGTTGGTCAACAGGAAGTGGAAGTGCTGGTGACTGATGGGCAAGGTGCGGTCACTAGCCAGATTTACACGATTGAAGTGGGTACGAATGCAATCAACCACGCTCCTAGCATTACTTCCACTCCTGTTTACATCGCTAATACTGGAAGTGCTTACAACTACCAAGTCGTTGCAACTGACCCAGATGCAGGCGATCGCTTGACTTATCAGTTGCTTTCCGTTCCTGCTGGGGTAACTGGTATTACCATCGATGCGAATACTGGGTTGTTGACTTGGCAGAATCCTGTTGCTGGTAATTACCGAATTGTCGTTGGGGCAGTTGATGCAGGTGGATTGGGTGCGGCACAAGGGTTCAACTTGACTGCACGAGCTAACAATGCGCCTGTGATTCGCTCAAATCCTGTGCTAACTGCTACCCCTGGTAGTGCTTATGCTTATGACATCATTGCGGCGGATGTGGATGGCGATCGCTTAACCTATACCCTTGACCAAGCATCACTAAACAAGGGCATCACGCTTGATACACTGGGCAGATTGCGCTGGAATCCGACTGTTAGTAATGTTGGCACACACCGCATTGTGCTATCAGTCAGCGATGGCATTACCTCTACTCCGCAGCAGTATGACCTTGTGGTGGCGGCTGATACTGTAGCACCACAGGTCAGGCTGATTGCTAATTATGACACCGTTGATTTAGGGGAGACAGTAATATTCCAGGCAAGGGCGACGGACAACATAAAAGTGGCTGGACTGCAACTACTGGTCAACGGGAATGCGGTTGTGCTTGATGCGAATGGTATGGCGAGGTACACCACTACTGAACCTGGGACAATCTTTGCTCAAGCGATCGCAACAGATACGGCTGGAAATATCGGACAAGCGACTTTCGACGTGGCAGTAATTGATACTAGTGACGTGAATGCACCTGAAGTTAGCCTGAATCTTGGTGCGATCGCTGGCAGCTTGGTAACTGCGCCGATTGATATTAGGGGTAGTATATCTGATGATGGGCAGTTAGATTATTACCGCCTACTAGTTGCGCCTGTTGCTGGTGGGGAATTCCGTGAAATTGCTTTTGTCGATAACCCGAATGCGATCGCTAACGGTGTTCTCGGTAAGTTTGACCCCTCGCTATTGCAGAATGACAGCTATATTCTCAGGCTGGAAGTGGCTGACAACGGTGGTAATATTTCGTACTCCGAACAGGTGGTGGATGTTGCTGGCGAGTTGAAACTTGGGAATTTCCGACTGTCGTTTACTGATTTGACGGTTCCTGTAACGGGAATCCCAATTACGTTGACCCGCACGTATGACACCCTCACCTCCGGTATCACTGATGACTTCGGGTACGGGTGGCGGATGGAGTTCCGCGACACTGATCTGCGGACTTCGCTGCGTCCGCCGAGTGAGGAGGAGCAACTGCTGGGCTACCAGTCGGCGTTTAAGGATGGTACTAGAGTATACATAACATTGCCAGGAGGAAAAAGAGAAGCCTTCACTTTCAAACCCACCGTTGATCCCATATTCGGATTAGCTAGTTCCATTGGCGGGGAGAGCGCGACTGTTTATAAACCAGGATTTGTTGGTGATAAAGGCGTAACGAGTACGTTGACCGTGAAAAGTGCGCGGATTCTGCGGAAGGATGGGACTGATGAGTATGTTGGCTTGAATGGTGGTATCAACTATAACCCTGCTGATGTCAATTTCGGTAATGTGTACGTCCTCACTACTAAAGAAGGCATAGTTTACGAAATCGACGCGGCTACAGGTGACTTGCTTACCGTTACTGATACCAACGGGAATAAGCTAACTTATACGGATGACGGAATATACAGTTCTGCCGGGAAGCAAGTCACTTTCGAGAGGGATGCTCAGGGGCGGATTGCCAGCGTCAAAGACCCGATGGGTGAGTTGATTCGGTATACCTATGATGCGAAGGGCGATTTGATTAGTGTTACCGACCGTGAAAATAACACGACCCGGATGGAGTACAACCAAGAGCGATCGCATTATCTTGACAAAATCATTGACCCGCTCAACCGAACTGGTGCAAAAGCGAATTATGACGAAGCAACTGGGCGGCTAAAGGAAATAGTCGATGTTAACGGTCAGAAGGTTGAGATGTCTTATGACCCCAACAATTCCAAGCAAGTTATCAAAGATACACGCGGTTATTCTACTACTTACATCTACGATCAACGCGGAAATGTCTTGCAAGAAATAGATGCGCTTGGTGGTATTACAACACGTACTTATGACGATGAAAATAATTTGCTGACAAAAGTAGACCCTGATGGTGTGTCTACAACTTATACTTATGACAACAAAGGAAATATTTCAAGTATCGCTGATCAAGATGGTAACGTCACTCGTATTACCTACAACAAGTATGGCGAAACTCTTAATATCATTTCCCCTAGAGGGTTAACCGTCTCATCAACTTACGACGGAAACGGTAATTTGCTGTCCAGAACAAATACAGACGGACAAACTGTAACCTTTAGCTATGACAATTTTGGGAGATTAATCAAACAAACAGCAGCCGACGGTGAAATTTCAACATATACTTATGATGCCTTTGGGAATGCCACCTCTTTTACAGATAGTCGTGGCAACCAAGCTATTGCTACTTACGATCTCAATGGCAAAGTGAAAACTATGTCAATGGTTTTCCCCAAAGAGAACCAGACATTAAATACTAGCTATACCTATGACAACGAAGGACGTACTACTTCGATAACAGATCCTCAAGGAAATGTTACGACAACCGAATATGATGCTAAAGGCAATATCATTGCTACGACAGATATTAAGGGTAATCGGACTCAATATTTTTATGATGAAAAAGGTCAGCAAGTTAAAGTTATTCTGCCTGATAATACGCCGAATAACCCAGATGATAACCCTGTAGTTTTGACAGAATATGATGCGGTGGGAATGGTTATTTCTCAAACATCAGCTACAGGATTGAAAACGCGCTATGTTTATGACCAATTAGGTAGATTAGCAGAGACGATTTTACCTGATCTGACTCCTGAAAATTCAAATGACAACCCAATAGAAAAGATAGAATACACCGCAGCAGGTCGCATAAAAGCCGATGTTGATATTTTTGGTACTCGCACAGAATATACCTATGATAATTTAGGAAGAGTCAGTAAACAGACAGATTTCTTTGGTAATAGTGCTGGTAATAACATTACTTATACTTATAATACCGATGGTCAAGTTACCTCAATTACTGATGCTAAAAATCGCACAACATTAATTGGAATTGATGATAAAGGCAGACCTAGTGTAACTACGTACTTTGATGGCACTACATCTCAAGTTACTTACGACAATTTAGGACGTACTAAATCAGAAACTAACCAGCTTGGACAGACTACTAACTACGAATACGATGCTTTTGGCAAAGTTGCGGCAATAATTAATCCACTCAATCAAAAGACTCAGTTTACCTACAACAGTCGCGGTAGTTTGGTCAAAGTTACCGATGCCTTAAATCACGAAACTAAGTACGAATACGACCAATTCAATCGTCAAATCGCAGTCATTAATGCTAATGGCGATCGCACAGAAACTACCTATGACCAGTACGGTCAAGTTGCAGCAGTCAAAGATGGCAATCAACATATTACCCAGTATTTTTATAACAATCTGGGTGCGCTAACTGCTGTTAAATTAGCTAATCAAGCTACTACGAATTACATTTATGACAATTTAGGTAGGCTAACGCAGTTTGAAGATGCTAATCACAATAAAACTACCTATGAATATGATGCTTTCAATCGTCAAGTTGCGACTAATCTACCTCTAGGACAACGCGCTACCACTACTTACAATAATTTAGGGGAAGTAGCCAACACCAAAGATTTCAATGGCGATGTAATTACTTACAGTTATGACCAATACGGACGACTAGCAAGTAAGTTATTCTCAGATACGCGTGTGGCTACGGTTAGCTATACTTATGACCCCGTAACGTCTCAACTGAAAACTGTAACTGATGTTCGAGGAGTTACCACATACAGCTTTGATAGTTATGACCGTGTGAATTTAATTTCCAATCCTGATGGTCAAACAGTTGGTTATACCTATGATGTGTTAGGTAATCTTAAGACTTTAACAACCAGTGGTAGCACAGTCAATTATTCTTATGATCAGCTTAATAGATTAAATACTGTCATATCAGGCAAACAATTAGCGAAGTATGATTACGATGCGGTAGGAAATCTCATTAGTACAACTTTGGGCGATGGGACGATTGAAACCCGCCAGTATGATGCAAATAATTGGTTGAATAAAATCGAAACTCGTGATACTTCCGGTACAGTCTTATCCAGTTATGCTTATACCCTGGATGGATTAGGGCATCGCACTCAAGTAGTAGAAAATACTGGTAGAACAGTCAACTATACTTACGATGAAGTTGATCAATTAAAGCTGGAGTCGATTAACGATCCAATTTTAGGCAATAGAACTATCAGCTATGACTACGATTTAGTAGGCAATCGTTTAAAGCGGAATGATTCAGACCCCAGCAGTGGATTAACGACATATATTTATGATAAGAATAATCGACTAATTTCACAAACATCTGGAACTAAGGTAACTCAATATACCTATGACAATAATGGTTCCATGCTGACTTCTGATGATGGAACTAACTCTGTTGTTTATGAATGGATTAATGATGGTGAGAATCGATTAGTTGGGGTGAAGACAACTAATGCTAATGGTTCTTCCCAAACTAAATATATTTATGATGCAGACGGCAATAGAGTAACAAGTATTACCGATGGAGTGAGGAAAAATTATCTTGTTGATCCCAGGAGTTACTCTAAAGTTCTACAAGAGTATGATGCCAATGGTCAAATTCTGACGAAGTATTTTTACGGGTTGGGTTTAATTAAGTCTGAGAGTGGCAGTGATGAGAAATTCTATCATTCTGATGGTTTGGGTTCCACTCGTTTGTTGACTGATGGAACTGGTCAGGTTACAGATAGATATGTCTACGATGCTTTTGGGCGATTAATTGCTAATGCTGGGGGTTCGGATAATGCTTATCAGTTTGCGGGTGAGCAGAGGGATAGTACTGGGTTGGATTATCTCAGAGCCAGATATTATGATTCAGATTTAGGCAGGTTTATTTCAAAGGATGCGTTTGCTGGACATTTGGCTAGTCCAATTAGTCAGAATGCTTACGTTTATGCCAATGCTAATCCTGTTAATATTACAGACCCTTCTGGGTATGAATCTCTGGAGGAAGCTTCTGTTGCTTCTGCTATCGCTGGTATTTTTAGTAGTTTTAGTTACGCATCTGTTGTAAATATTGGTCGAGGAATTATTGGTGGTGCTTTATTTGGGCTGGCTTATGGATTGATTAAACAAGATGCTGAACTCATTGAGGGTCGTCGTAGTGAAGTTGCATGGAATGAGGTTTTAAACAGTACTTATACAGGGGCGGCTTTTGGTGGTGTGTTTGTTAATTTTCCACTAGCAGGAGCAGCTTTTGCTGCTGCTGGAGTTGCTAGTGCTATTGATGAAGCTAGAAAGGGGCATTTACTCTCTGCTGCTGTTGATCTTACTTTTGCATTAGGCCCTTTGGCTTCTAAAGAAGGGAGTGAACCTATTCTTAAACAAATTGAAGGAATATTAAGTCAAAAAAATGTAAAAGTTAGTATAAATCAAAACACTTCAGATTCAGTTGATATCTCTTTTAGTGGAGATGGAATTAGCAATTTTGAGGTTCTTTATCATGGCACCTCATCAAGTCGTGCTAAAAATATTGTAGAAGGAGGTTTTAAAAAGTCTCCTACATATTTAGCTGAAGAACAAAACACAGCAGAATATTTTGCTTTTGAATCTTTGTCTAAGTATGCGTTAGAGGTTAAACGTCAGAATAGGTATACTTTAGAAACTGCACCAAAATCTTTAACTATTATTAAATTTCAAATACCCAAAGAACTTGCTACTGAATTAAAAATTGATCAAGCAAATCGGAGCTTAATAGGTGAAGAAAAAGGGTTGCCTACACCTATAATTGAAGGTGGTTCTGGGCATGAAAGGATACTGTATAACATTGATGGTTTTAATAAGGCATTAAAATCAGGACAAATAACTACTAGTCGTTATAGAAGGAAACTTTAATAAATTGGATAATTCATTTAGTAAGCTAATCAAACAGTTACATAGTAGACATTTACCTGATAATGTAGCTGATAAAGTTATAAAAATGGGAAGAACAGCCTACGATTATTTATTAGTTAAAATAGACGATCCGAATCTTACTGACTATCAAGTTCTTAATTTACTTCGCATTCTATATCAGATGAAGTATCATGATATTGAACAGTTTATTAATAAACTTTGTTTCCTATCTCAAGATACAAGAATTAATGTGCGTTCAACAGCCTCATTTCTCATAATTTGTTTATTTCGGTTAAAAAAAGAATTTAAGGAATTGTATATTCCTTTAGACTCGGAAACAATAATAAAATTACTTCATAATTCTTTAGCAATGGATCTGCATCAAACTGTTAGGGAACAAGTAGAATCTTTTATAGAATCCATTTGACATCTTTTATTGTCTTAAAGTACAGTAAAGGCACAAGCTTTATCCAACAGCTAAAATTACTGTAGCAGCCTTACAGACGAAGAGTGGAAAATTTTTGAACCTCTAATACCTCAGATATTGCCGATTAAGAAACAGACCAGACCCACTAATTGGACAAAAATATAACTCTTAGGTGGTATTTTCTATCAACTTAAGAATGGCTGTAATTGGTGTGACTTGCCCTGCATATTTACCTCCAGATTTAACAGTTTTGTAATGAGTTAACAAAATGAAAAGATTAAAACCCAATAATACATAACTGGAGTTTAGACTAAATGGCAGGCAATCAAAGAAAAAATAGGGGGTGTGCTTGAACACAGGCCCCCTATTAGCAGAATCTGAGAAAAGAACCACCAATTCTCATCTGCCAATATGAACCGTGCCAAATTAAAAGAATTTCGTCAAGCAGCGTATAACTATCTAGGAAGAGCGCATGATGCAACATTTGAACTGATGGATGCAATATTGCTGACGCGAAACGCTTACAGTTTGGCAGATTTATCGCTATCACCAGCCTTTAGGCGTAAGTGGCCAAGCATCTACGAAGCATTACAAGATAGCAGACCACAACGGCAGAAATTGATGCAGTTATACATCAAACAAATGCCTTTACAGAGTCGCCCATTGTTAGCAGGCGACCATACAGCTTGGCCAAGGCCAGATGCGGTAACACTACAGGAAAGAACAATTGAACACAGTAGTGTCTCAATGGGAGGAGACAAACCAATTACTGTTGGTCAAGGCTATAGCACCATTGCTTGGATACCGGAAGATTCTGGCAGTTGGGCATTACCTTTGAGACATGAGAGAATTACCAGTTGGGAAAGCCCAATACAGAAAGCAGCGTGGCAACTACAACAGGTGTGTGAAAATTTACCTACAAGACCAATTTCGGTTTGGGATAGTGAATACGGTTGCGCCCCTTTCCTGTTGAAAACAGCCGATATCAAAGCAGATATTCTCGTCCGTTTGCGTTCAAATTTATGTTTGTGGGGCGCACCACCACCATATTCTGGCAAGGGACGACCGAGGAAGCATGGTGATAAATTTAAGTTGAATGATGCTTCGACATGGAGTGAAGCCACTCAAAGTATAGAAGTAAACCATGCCAAACTAGGACGCATCAAGGTGAGCTTGTGGTCAAATTTACACTTTCGCTTATGCGCTACACGTTCGATGTCCCTGATTCGGGTTGAACGTTTGAATGAGCAAGGAACTTTGAGAGTTTCAAAACCTTTGTGGTTGGCTTGGCTTGGAGAACAAATGCCGCCTTTAGAAGAAGTTTGGCAACTTTATCTGCGTCGTTTTACTGTTGACCATTGGTATCGATTTTTGAAGCAACGCTTACACTGGACTCTTCCCAAACTAAGTACCCCTAAACAATGTGAGCGTTGGAGTGACTTAATGCCCATCATGACTTGGGAATTGTGGTTAGCCCGTGATATCGTTGCAGATAACCCTCTACCTTGGCAGAAGTTATTGGTTAGTTTGACTCCTGGAAGAGTTGCCCAAGCAATGGAGAGCATTTTAGCGAAGATTGGTACTCCTGCCCGTCCGCCCAAACCTCGCGGAAAGTCCCCAGGTTGGAAGACTGGACAACCCCGACAACGTAGAATTCGCTATCCTGTTGTTAGAAAAACTACAACTAAGCCACGTAAGCAACAATCAGAATCTGCTTAAAACTGTCGATTTTTATGTCTAATGTCTATTTATTTTCAACTCAGCCTTCCTGGGTCATTTTTTGCTGCTTAGTCTAAATTCCAGTACATAAAATATACTATTGAAAGAAGCAAAAATTACATAGAGCCACATTCAAATAGCAAATTATAAAAAATAATAGTATGAAAGAAATTCGTTTAGGTATACATTTTAACTCTCAAGAAGGCATTAGTTTTTTTGGTGTAATAGAGGTCAACCAGTTGTTATCTCAAGGGGCTAAAGTTTTAGAAATTTCTCCAGAAGGTATTATAATGGAGGACGATACAAGTAATGATGAAGAAGAAAGCTTTACCTTTGGTGGGTTTAGTTTCTTGGTAAAATTAGAAGAATAGTGGAGTAGAAGTAGTTTATTATAGCAGTTTTTAATAAAGTACCTATAAATCTACTACTTACTTGCCATTCTCTACCTTAAATGACGATACGTGAATCACAGAAAAATTTTTAGAGGTGATTCGTAAAGAAAATATAAAGAGATTTTGAGTGAGCGGGATTAGATTTAAATCTGGATTAGGTTGAGGAGTGGTAGAAAAGAGGACTAGTCTACCTGAGATGGCCAATCCCCAAAGAAAACATACGCCAGCGATCTGAGTGATGCAGGATGGGAGGTATTAAAACCACTTGTACTAACACTTAAAGGGTTTGGTCATCCTGTAGAAGTGGATTTTCGTGAGATTCTCAATGCTATCTTTTATGTACAACGTACAGAATGCCAATGGAAAATGTGACCTCATGACCTCCCATCCTACACCACTGTGCATGGCTACTTTCAGAAATGGCAACGTAAAGGCATCTGGCAAAAAATGCACGATCAAGTGCGCCAACAACTACGAAAAGAATTGGGTAGAGATGAGCATTCCACCGTTATAATCGCTACTTATCCCACTTCACCAGCACCCCTTCGACTGCAACCAACCCCCACTGCGGACACTTCGCCACCAATTTCTTGATCATAATCCTCAAAGCAGGGTCGTCCTGCCAACATTCCATCAGAAAATCATCCCCAGGATTTTCGCGCCATTGTTCCGCCATCTTGAGCTTTTCCATCCGCCAGGGTCGTATTCTTGATCGCTCGACAACAGCCTCATAAGACCATTTCTCAGGATCGGAGTCAGCCGCTACAGCACAAACACCTTCATTATGAACTTTTGGTTCCTGTGCTGGCAAATTCGACTCGGCAGACGCGGCGGAAACTGTGTCTTCATGACGTGCGATCGCATCATCACTCAATTCCTGCTTCTTTTCTAGCAACGAAGCAGACAGACTCGGTTGAGCTTGGTTTTTGGGTTGATTGAGGTTTTCTAAATTTAAAGCAACGGGCGCGGCGGAAGAATGGTCTTCATAACTGGCTCCCGGTTCATCACCCAAATCCTGGTTCTTTTCTGTCAACGAAACGGATTGACTTGGCACATCATCCACAAGCGTTAGCGTCGTGCAGTCCGTTACCGCAGGTAACTCTTTGTTCTCTTCTTTCTCTTCTTCCACGCTTTCGACTGGTTGAGGCGACGCGCCCCCAAAAGGCGCGTCAGCCGTCTCATCAACACACAAATTTTTGTTTGACGTGGAAGAAACACACCTCACAAACTCTACTGAAGAGTTTGTGAGGTGTTCCTGAACAGTTCGTGAGGGTTTTTGAAACCCTTGCTCTGATTGAGTTTTGTCTGAAATAGACGCTGTGTAATTACAACGCATTTCTTCAGAGCCAGCATTCACCTCTGCATTCTCAGCATTTGATTCTTGTTTTGTAGAATTTGGTTTTTCAGTATTGACCTTCTCCCAAAACTCTTTCATGCGACTGCCATGTAAATTCCGCACCATCCAGCCCACAGTCTCGCGTCCGTCTTGTATCGACTTGTCCGGCTTAAAAATGAACAATCCACTTTCAGAGAGAATTTTCTTTGCACAGATAAAACTGCTGTAACCCAAAGCTGTAGACAAAGACATCCACCGGGAACCATAGGGGTCAGAAGTCCAGCATTCCTGCCACAATTGGTTAACTGACGGTTTTTGCTGTGAAGCCCAAAGCATATCTTCAATCGGGATAATGACGTGAAGCCGCTTGTATGGAGACTGTGGTTTCTCCTTAGTCGGCTTTTTCGTGGGTTTTGTAATTGTTGCTGTCATTTTACAATCTCCTAAGTTTTGGCGCACGACAATTTCACCCAAGCGATCACGCTGGGTTATGAATAGTTGGAAACGTTGTCTAAAAAGTCACAATCTACGTGTTACAACAGCCGCAATTCGTTCTTGAAATATCGGTCAGTCTTTTTCGGTTTGTCTTTCCAATGCTGCCAAGCCACCCAGACTTCATCCCCCATGTCTTCGATGACTTCGCCTCTGGCGTTATATAAAGCAAAGTAGATGTCAGAATGGGCAACGATAGAACCAAGCCCAATCACTTCGTCATTAGAAGAATCAACAGGGGTTTCTTCAGGAACCAATGGTTCCGTAATGAGTATGGATTCGGTTTTCTCCAAAGCGGTGATTAGCTCGGTTTCTTGTGAGGTTAATTCCGCCCAGTAGTCGTTTTTGATAACCTCGTATTCCTGCGCCACTTCCAGATAGTCCCACCAGCTACACCCAGGCTTAGACAAAACAGCCCGAATATCACTAACAGCTTGGGGTATGAGTTGTAGCTGTTCTGCGCGGTATGCGATCGCAATTGGTGTCGGTTCACTGCCCAGAATCAACGCCGCAGCTTCTAACGCTTTGGTATTGTTCATGGCTGTGGCCAGATTACCCAAAGCAATACCCATCAGTCGCAAGCATTCTTGGGCATTTTCTTTCGGTGGCTCAACAGCAAGCGATCGCAGGTCGATTGTTTTATCTAGCGATCGCCTGACTTCTTTGTTCAGTGCTTTAGCTGCCTGTTTGGTAAGAGTATTGCCCCATTCTTGATTGGGACATTCTTCTACTGCACGTTCTAATTCCTCAATACGACCTTTTAACCGTTGGTTCTCAAGTTCTAGCTGTCGCAATCCTTCCAACTCGAAAAGCCGTTGTTGTAGCTGGAGGTTTTTTTGCTTCTGCTGCTGAAACAGGTTTTGTAAAGCGGTCAGTTGTTCTTGAACTTGCTGCTGGGCTTGGGCATTGGCTTCTGTCTGCAAGCCAATCCTCAAATCCTGTTCCAGGCGTTCCAATTCCCGCTTGTGCTGCTGTTTCAGTTGGGCGATCGCTTCGGCGTATTCTTTGGGGTAAGTTCGCTCAGTAGTAAATGACTTAATTGCGACATTACTCAAATCCGCATTATTAACCAGTTCTCTGCTGCCATTTTCAAACGTGACAATCTGCTGTCTTTGATTGGGTGGGTCAGCTGAGATGGTTCCTGATTGCCCATGTCTTGGATGAGTTGGTGACGTAATCGTGACTGTGTTGGTTTGAGGAACCAATGGTTCTGTGATTTGGTGAACCACTGGTTCTTGAATTTTAGGAACCATTGGTTCCTGAGCAATAGTTTTTTTGCTTGGCAGACGAGGAACCACAATGTTAGCCGCAGCTGCAAAGTCCGATTCGCTGGGGGAGGGGTTATCTTGCAGTGCGATCGCAACAGCCTGTTTTAGTTTTTCGGGTTCCTTAACCAATCGCACTAACGAACGGGCTTGGCGTTCATTCTTGATGTGTTCGCCCAATTCATCAGCTGTGTCTTTAACTTTTTTAGCTCCCAGCAGTTGATTGATTCGGCGGTATCCACCCCAGGCGGATAACTCAGCTTGGCAGTATTCCTCAAAACTTTGATAGCCAGCTTCACGATACAGTTGTTGATCTCGCATTTCGAGAATTTCATCAACTGCTTGCCATTCAAAGCGGTCAATGGCGGTGAAGGTTTCTTTGATGCTGGTGTTGAGAATGCTGTAGCTGGGTGCTGAAGTTGTTTCGCGGTCTAGTGTCAGCATGGCATTTTAGGGATAAGACAAGCAAATACTTGTCTTTGTCTTGTTTACCTTGCGCTTCAAGTGCGGATAGCAAATGTTATTCGCCTGAAGAGCGATTGCCTAAAAAATTAAGTAGCCGTTAAATCTGCGGCTACTTAAAATCTAACACCGGGCTAGATAGAAATCAAGAAAATTATCTAGAATATTAGGACAGACCTTAAAAACGCTTCACCCCCTGTCAAGAGGGGGTGAAGTTTTCATTATTTGTACTAAGCTGTCGATTTGAGATGACATGGCTTTTAACTGGCTTTTAAGCTGCTCATTCTCTCTTGCCAGCCCGGTTGTAACTCCCCCACGACTTTCTTCAAGGCTTCTACATCCTCAACCAGCTTAACTATATCCACTACATTACTTTGGACGATCATCTCGCCAATATAATTCCTCATGTGGTTTTCGATATCTTCCGTAATCGATACACCATCTTCTTTCAATTTTGTTTTGTACTTCTCATATAAATCGGCATCTATCTTGATACCTAACTGGGCAGTTCGCCCTTGTGTCTCTGGCTTTTTGTTCGCAGGCATATTTTTCTGTTGATCTTTATCAAAAATATACTCTTTATCCAGACTAATAGCTGTAAAGCTTATTGTAAGCCAACTTAACAATCTAGATTTTTATCTTGACTAAATCTAGATTATTTGCTAGATTATATCTAGAAAACAAAAAGACGACCGCCCTCGCCTGACAAACTTGCGCGATCGCCTTCTGTCCCTAAAAAGGTGAACTCTATTATGAACCACTTCACATATTCAACGCAAGCATCAAGAAGCTTCCACTACAACACAGTAGACGAACAAGACTTAGCCCAAGCCGAACTCGCACAGTACATAAATCAGCAAGCCCAAACCGTCGCCCCAACCACAGATCCGCTTACATCTCGTGACCGTCGCATCATTGCCGAGATTATCGAAGTAGAAGCCGATTCAATTCGTACACTCTGGATAGAAGCCGGAATTACCGTATGGGTACAGTTTTTTGACGGTGGACGGCTACCATTTGATCGCAACTGGTTTCATACAAGAGTGCAGCAAGTGAAAGCCACTCTACCCGAAACTCCAAGAGAGCGCAACGACCGCCTCAGCGAAGAACTTGAAGCAGCTTGTCAAAAATACGGCTTAACTCACGGAGAGATTGACTGGCTCTCGTTTAGCACTACCCTTTATTTCAACAACCGACGAGTGGGGTTCGTAGGATACAACCGCGCAGATCAATGGTATAGCAGACAAAGGCCATTGGGGCAGAGCCGTACAACTGACAGTATTGATGAGGCGATCGCACTGTTGGGAATTAGCCAACCAGTAGCGGCGTAGTACAGACAGTAAAAAAAGCGATCGCATCCTTCAACAGCGATCGCTCTCTCACCACGATGAATGCAAAATACAGCAAATATGTCTTTACTTCAAGATCCCGACTGGGGCGATTGCTGCGAACCAATACTTTTATCCCCAACACACCCAAACGCAGAGTTAATTGAAATCCCTGGTTATACGCTGGTTTACTGTTCCGGTGCTTGCCCCAAAATCTACCGTGTTTACAAAGGCGAATCAATGCTGGGTTTGGTCTTTCAACACATCATGTATTGGACAAACGAGATAGACCAGAAACAGTACACCCAGCCATTAAACGCAGCAGTGGCACTCGATGACTTTTTCTTGGTTGCCAGTATGACCAACGCAACACCCGATATTGCAGCTTAAATCAGTTTTTCAATCTCAACAAATAACCATCACTAACTAAAACAATGGAACCAAAAATCTCGACTCCTCCGGGTTGGCATTACCCCCAATTTGGCTTTGGACAACGCACAGAACGCGGTCAAATCATCGGCATGAAGTATTACGCCGAGGACACATATTTAGCTGAAGAATATGGTGCAGGTTGGCGTTACATTCTGCTGCCAAACAAGAACACTGAAGATGATGAAACACGGATTGAGGATGACATAAAACTGCTATCCCCACAGGATTTAAAAACAGTTTTGGAGGCAGAAATTAACAGCTACTTGCACCAAGTTGAATCACTAAAGCACGAGTTAAAAGCAGTTGGTGTCAGTCTTGTAGCAGCTAATTCTCCGGCTGAAGAAACTACCCAACAGAACCAAGAACCACGTTATCCATCTCTGCATGATTTAGTTAATGGTGCAAAGTTCCTCATTCAAGAGATTGCAAAACATCCCGATTATCTAACACTTGAATATCAGCCTGATCTAACTATTGGTGATGCTGACACTGCGCTTTCTTATCTGGAAGTAGAACTTGAGCCTCCAGAAAATAGCAAATGAACTCTGTAGTGGCGATTCAATTACAAATCGCAACTAAAAATATTAGTACTATTTTGATAAATTTTTTGGAGGTTTACTAATGTGTACTAAATGGGCAGAAAAAGAGCTAGGAACTCTCGAAGAAATGGCAGAAATGTACACCCCAGAACAAATAGTTTTTCGGCTAAAAAGACGCGGTTATCATCGCATAGTATCAGCCGTTAAGAATAAATTGTATTCTTTGGGGTATTCTACTTGCCCAGTTCTTGATAATTACAGTTGCAGTGAGATTGCCAAAAACCTTTGTTTACACCCAACAACTGTTACTTATTGGGTCAGACAAGGTTGGCTCAAAGCCAAAAAACGTTGTACCAGTTGTTATCAAGTAAAAAGTCAGGATTTGAAGCAGTTTTTCAAGAATCCACCGCAGTCAATTAGAAAACGCATTGCGGCAATAGATCCGCAGGTTGTTAGATATTTGGTTGGTTAATCAAAAATTAGAAACAACTAGGAGATAATTCAAGTGTTTCATCTGACTTACGAATTTAAACTTAAACCCACACAAAGCCAAATTGCCATATTTGAAGACTGGTTAGAACAATGTCGCCGTGTCTATAACTATGCGCTGTGTGAGCGTAAAGACTGGATTAAATCTCGTAGTTGTCGGATTAATGCTTGTTCGTTACATTCTGAGTACATAATTCCTGCCGATACACCAAGACCAACCTATTTTAATCAATCCGAAAAGTTAACCCAAGCAAAAAAGAAATATCCTGAACTTAGGAAAGTTTCAGCACAAGTTTTACAACAAACATTAAAACGCCTTGAGAAAGCTTTTGTTGCACTGTGGGAACAAAAACACGGTTTCCCTAGATTCAAAAAACCAGAGAAGATGCGCTCTTTTGTGTTTCCGCAGATAGGAGTTAATTCAATTCAAAAAGGAAAAATACTGCTTCCCAAGATTGGCTGGGTAAAATTTCATCAATCACGAGAAATCCCTGATAGTGGCAGGATTAAACAAGCTCAAATTGTTAAACGTGCTTCTGGTTGGTATATACTGCTCATTGTGCAGTGGGATGTAGATGTACCACAACCAATCCCGCACGGTGAAGCAGTAGGAATTGATGTCGGATTGACAAGTTTTATTGCTACCTCTAATGGGTTAACTGTCAAACGTCCGAGGTTTTTTGTAGATGCCGAACGCAAGCTTAAATTGCTGCAACAGCGTGTTTCCAGAAAACGGTTAGGCTCGAATAATTGGCACAAAGCTATTAAGAAAGTAGCAAAATTACATGAGTACGTTGCTAACTGTCGTAAGGACTGGCACTTTAAACTGTCTCACCAAATCTGCAATGGTGTTGGGATGGTATTTGTTGAAGACTTAAATCTAGTCGGGTTGTCCCGCAGCATATTAGGTAAACACTGCTTAGATGCGGCGTGGGGTCAATTCTTCAACATCCTGGAGCAAACCTGTTTTAAACGCGGTGTCTATTTTCAGAAAGTGGACAGTCACAAAACAAGCCAAATCTGCCCAAGCTGTGGAACCGATACAGGCAAGAAAGAGCTTTCAGAACGTACTCATGTTTGTTCAAACTGCGGCTATACATCAGATAGAGATGTTGCAGCCGCGCAGGTAGTTCTTCAAAGAGGGCTTGCAGCCGTAGGGCATACGGTCAAGATGCTTGTTGAGGGTAAATTTGTTGGAATCCCGAAGATGCAAGAATCTCTGAATTTATAATTCAGGGAGTGTCAAGATGATGTTGGTAGGCTAATTGAAACTATTATTCCAGACACAACACCAAATGACTGGAATGATAATCCTAGAACTCGCACTGAGTATTACACAGATGGCTTGGTTAAAGCACAAATCGATGAGCGTGGCAATCGTACAGAGATCCGCTATGATATGGCAGGGCGGCAAATTCAGGTAATTTATTCTGATGATACACCTGCAACTTTAACAGATAACCCCAAAACCACTTATACTTATGACAAAGCAGGACAGCGGATTGCTGAAACTGATGCGCTCAACCACACTACTACATATAAGTACGACGATTTAGGGCGGTTGACCAAGACTGAGTTCAACGATAAAACTGATACTACTAGCGAATATGACAACTTAGGTCGGCGCATTGCGATGACTGACCAGAATGACAAGCGGACTGAATACCGCTACGATACGCTGGGTCGCTTGACTGGAGTGAAGAATGCGCTTCAAGACTGGGCAGAATACGGCTACAACGAAGTTGGGAATTTAATTTGGATCGAAGATGCCAACGATCATCGCACCAAGTATGAATACGACGGCGTGGGTCGTCGCACGGCAGTAATCTTGCCAATGGATCAACGCTCTGACACAGTTTATGATTCTGTCGGCAACCTTAAGACTTACACTGACTTTAATCGCAATACTACAACCTATAGCTACGACTCCATGAACTG
Organism: Aulosira sp. FACHB-615; assembly: GCF_014698045.1. Taxonomy (GTDB): domain Bacteria; phylum Cyanobacteriota; class Cyanobacteriia; order Cyanobacteriales; family Nostocaceae; genus Nostoc_B. Next base: position 38,952 of record NZ_JACJSE010000028.1, on the reverse strand, counting down.
GATGACCTCGAAACAGTTCCAGGACGGATCGAAGGTAACGTATACTCATACGGATACAGGTTTGCAAAATGTGATTGCGTTTGTTGATGCTAATGGTCAAACTACTGCGACTTATGACTACGACTATGACGAGCGCGATCGCCTCGTTAAACGCACTGATAATATTGATGGGGTTAGCCGCAGTATTAGCTATACCTATGATGCAGCAAGTAATCGCACTTCAGTTACTACCGCATCTGGTACTGTTAACTATACTTTCGATGTTCGCAACCGTCTCGACAAAGTAATTGAAAATGGGATTACTACAGCAGATTATGATTATGATGCAGTAAGTAATTTGGTGCTTACTACCTTTGCTAATGGTACTTCAGAGATCCGTCAATACGATGACCTTAACAGGTTAAAGTATCTAGAAAATCGTCGGGGTGATAGTATTCTGTCCAGCTATACCTACACGCTAGATAAGGTGGGCAACCGTACCAAAGTTGTCGAGCAGAATGGACGCACTGTTGATTACACTTACGATACTTTATATAGGTTGACTCAAGAGAAAATCACTGATGCAGTTAATGGAAATCGCATCTACGGTTATACCTTCGATAAGGTAGGCAATCGCCTTACTAAGAGTGAGACTGTCTACGGTGCTACAACGGTTACTGATTACGTTTATGATGCCAATGACCGATTGTTAAATGAGACAGTGAATCAACAGGTAGTTGTTAATTATACCTACGATAACAATGGCAATACCTTAACCAAGACCGAAAATGGCATTACAACTGAATACACCTGGGATTACGAGAACCGATTGATTGCTGCAAGGGTAAAAGATGCCAATGGTGTAACACAACAATCAATGCAGTATCGATATAACGATAATGGTATTCGAGTTGCATCAACGGTTAATGGTGTTGAAACGCGGTATTTAATAGATGATGTGCAGCCTTATGCCCAAGTTTTGGAAGAATATTCTCCTAATGGTGCCGTGCAAGTCGAGTATGTCTACGGCAATGATTTGATTGCTCAGGAACAGGGTGACAGTCGTAGTTTCTACCATATTGATGGTTTAGGTAGTACGCGGGTATTGACCGATGCTACAGGAAGTATTGTCAGCAATTATAACTATGAGGCTTACGGAGAGTTAATTAACTTTACAGGTGGAGTGGAGAACAAGTATCTGTTTGCTGGGGAGCAGTTTGATGAAGCATTGGGAGATTATTATAATCGAGCAAGGTATTATGATGCTCATAATGGAAGGTTTTTGAGAAGGGATACATATGAAGGAAAACTGGAAGAACCTTTGACGCTGCACAAGTATATTTATGCTAATGACAATCCAGTTTACTTTATCGATCCAACTGGGTTTATTTCCACTACTTTAGGCGAGTCTAATGCTATTTTTGCAATTCTAGCAATACTTGCTACGATAGGTTACATCACGTCAACAACTTTACAAAAAGAAGAATTAGATAGAAATCTTACTTTTTATCGTGGTACAACATACTATGCTGCATTAGAAATAGTAAGTTCCCAAAGTATAAGTTCTTCTTTACAAAGGACTATTAATATTCAAAGGTACTATGGCAATAGTCCAGAGCGACAAGGGGTATACTTCTCAAGTCAGTATTCAACGGCAGCATACTATGCTAATTTAGTAGCTGGAGATGGTTCAGGAGGAGGAGAAGGCATTTTCTCTGCCATTGTACCTGAAAAGCGTTTTGGTATATTTGCAGCAAAATACGGAATTTCTGTCGAGGTACCTGTTCCTCAAGCACCTACACCAGGGCAGACAGAAACACTAATTCCATACAATGCAATACCTGAATTTGATACCTTTGCCCGGTACAGTTTTGTCTAGTATATTAGAGAAAATTACGAAAAGCATAGATAAGCTAATCGTCATTCATTTTTTCAGACAGATTCGCTTATAATAAGGGCTTAAGCCCTGATTTGATGCAATTTAAATGCTCATCAGCTTATTGCTGAGAAAAATATGGATTAGATTCCTGTAAAGATATGTAGCACCGAAATTTTAAATGTTAATTTTTAAATTCAATATGCTAGATAATACTAATAATTATAAGTAATGCCTATACTATTGGTTGAATTAAACATAGATGGAGTCACAATTGATAAGTCTCTCTTACCTAATCAAGAGGAAAATTCATTTATTTATGAACATCTTCGACACTATTGCTCAAAATTTTATCCATTACCAACTATTACAATTAGAGTGTGTGCTGAGTCTGTATTTGTAGTTCGTGGATACCAATATTTATTGATTGCCAGAGAATTAGGACACCAACGTATTCGTGCTGTTATCGATAAATCTTCACCGGAAAAGTGTATTCAGAGCTTTCTTGAAAAGCCTTCTGTAAGCCAACTAGACTGGCAGGCCGCTAGAAACGAAGAAAATGATAGATTGGTTGGATATTTCTGGTACGTTTTCTTTTTTGAAAAACCACTTAATAAACAGGAAAAAACTATTTTTGAGAATACAATAGTAAATTTTTTTAGACAAATTAAACTTCCTGAATGGGCTGAGAAATCTGAAAGCCGAATCCAAAATTTGAGCTATCCCTATTCTGGGTCTTGTGCAGAGTTTCAAGCATATGTACCAATTGCAGATGAAAGATGGTATTCTGAATCAAGGGCAGTATTAATAGAATTTCATTTAAAATGCGCTCCAATAGCCTCATTTCAAGGACAAATATTTAGATTTTAACAAAAGCTATAACCCGTATTAACGACAGTAATGAGTATTAATATAAACAGCAAAAAACTTTTTTCTTGGGAGCATCTAGTTTTGTGAAGAGATACAAAAGATGTTGAGAAAATGATGAGAAGAAATAAAAACTGTGCATGACTCACCATTAATCAGCATAAACAAGAACCAATTAAAGCCTACGTACAAGAATTGGCAATATTGCTGTATAAGGAAGCAGACAGAAGTCAGCAGACGTACCTGGAAGACAGAGAAAAAACAGTGCGGAGTTAAATGTTGATGGCGATTCACTTCACTCTACCATTTTTCAGGCTGTGGTACAGACAGAGCAGAACTTTTACCCCTACTCCCCCACAGGAAACCGCCGCATCATCTCGGCCAACGCAACCGCCTCACCATCCGGCGTGTATACAGTGTCCCCCGACATCGCAATCACAATTCTTTGTCGCCTCGCCCAATCAAACCAAGCAACCACATCCGATTTAGCCTGTGCTGACTCCGGCTTCCGTCCCTCCTTACAAGCCGCCAAAAACACAGCTTCTGGTGACTTGATACCCTTCCAAGTCCGTATCGCCTCCTTCAAATAAGCGATCGCACCCGGTACATTATCCCAGCACCGCCTAACTGTACGCTGAATCTCTGCGTTGAGCCGAAACTGTGGAGTGCAAGGTATTTTTCGTAATTGTTGCAGCACTTCCTGAACTTCCTGGTTGCTAGGCTGTATTGATTTTTCTTGTCGCTCAAAAGCGTAGTCATCATCACCAAAGTCTTCGTCACAAAAATTTGACGCAACCGGGGCGGCGGAAAAATTGTCCTCATAAGTAACTGTCTCGGTAGTTGAGTCAACCAGTTTTATGTCTTCAACGAAGTGAGTAATTTCGGGTAACTCTGGTTCTGGGCTTTGACAAATCCCTTCTTGGTTCTCCAAAATCTCGTTTTCCACTTCCTCACTTTTTTCAAGCTCAACAGCAGAGTGTTGTTGTGGCTTTGAAGCTTCTGGATGGGATCTGTGGTATTGTTCTGCACTGACTTTGGGATGTTCAGTTTTGCCTCTGCCGTGTTCAATAAGAAGCAAGGGGGCAGGGGGCAGGGAGCAAGGGAGAATGCCTTCTTCCTCTAATCTTGAATCCTCTAAAGTGTTTATCCCCCTGCTCCTTATTTCCCTGCTCCCCTGTTTTTTTCCAAGCAGCTTATTCAATACATCAAAGTTCAATTTATACTGCCAAGTCCTATCCTGCCCGTTACCGGGATTCTTCTGCTTTGAGATAATACCCATCTCGTCAAGCAGAGCGATTGCACTCCTGATTACGTGAAGGCTATGCTCACCCATTAGGTCAAGATAGATTTTCTTGAGAGGCTGGTAAATCCAGGGTGTACGATGGTTTTTCATCTTCCACTTTGTCCAGTGCCGGAAATACTCAATTAGCTTGGCCGCGCAGAAGTTTCCGGTGATATCAAGATACTCCCGGCGCAGAATAACCAGGACAGAAAACCTTTCGGCAGATGCAATGCTGCTCATATTCCACCTTCTAAAATTTGTCAAAATTAGTTAAAACGGCATATTTTCTTGGTCTTCTTCGGGTGCTTGTGACCAAAATTCCCTAAGCTTTTGGCGTTTTACTGCCTGGAATTGCTGTTTCTCTTCGGGCGAGACTTCACCTATTAACTGCGCTACTTCATCGCGTTGCTTTTGCTTCCAGGCTTCTGTGTCCACAGTAGGTAAAGCCAGTGGTTCATTTTTTGTAGATGGTCTGAAGTTGCGACGACGGAACAAAAACCGGAAATGACGTTTATCTTGCGGTGCGAGACTTTGCCATACTTCGGCATCCCAACCAGGGGGCATGAAGTCAGATGACGGAGGTAACAGGGTTTGGATTTGGGCTTGTAGCTGGGCGAAATTGTTTTGTAATTCCTGAATTTGTTGCTGTAGCTGAGGAATTAACTTGACTGATTCTTTGGCAATGGTTTCGCATTGCAGAAAGTATTTACGGATCTGTCTACCTTGTTCACTCTTTGACAACATCCCCATTTCTTTGAAGCATTCGGTTGTCAAATAGATTTTTTCGACTGGTCTACCTGCTTTTGAATTTTCTTCCCAAGTGATGAAAACTTGATATGGTAAAGGTTCCAGCGATTCGTCTTCGGGTTGTACGAAATAATCGAAGTTTCGTTCAAAGTATGCCGTCAACATTCTTTTGGCATTGCTCTTGGTACTATATCCCAACACTGACCAAGCCCAATCAAAATCTATAATCTGGTTGCTGTTATGCAACTGTTGAGCGATTTCAAGCGTAAATTCTGGTGTCATAAAATTATTCGTGGTAAAGGTTAATATTTGGCGCATGAAAATATCGGCAGCACTTGACCCGTACTGCATTCAGTTTTTGTAAAGAGGTAAATTATGCGAGTTCTATTTACTGGTTGTTGTCCTTCCAGAATCGCAACTCATCCTTAAAGTAACGGTCAGTCTTCTTGGGCTTGTCTTTCCAGTGATACCAAGCCACCCAGACTTCATCCCCCATGTCTTCGATGACTTCACCCTTGGCGTTGTATAAAGCGCAGTAAATGTCGGCATGATTGACCATGACCGCTTGTTTAAAGAATTACTTTCTACCTTTTTTGTTGAGTTCTTAGATTTATTTCTGCCGCAAGTCGCCAGCCAGATAGACAGTGATTCAATTCAGTTTTTACCCCAAGAAGTTTTGACTGATGTCACTTCTGGGGAAAGAAAGGAAATTGATTTACTTGCTCAAGTGCGTTACCAAGGACAAGAAACCTGTTTTTTAATCCATGTCGAAAATCAGTCTTACACCAAGAAAGAATTTGCCAAACGGATGTTTAAGTATTTTGCTCGACTGCACGAAAAATATGACCTACCTATTTATCCCGTGGTGATTTTTTCTTTTGATGAACCATTACGCCCTGAACCACAAAACTATCGCGTTACCTTTCCTGATTTAAACGTTCTGGAGTTTCAATTTGCTGCTATTCAACTCAATCGTTTAAGCTGGCGGGATTTTCTAACTCAACCAAATCCAGTAGCCGCAGCATTGATGTCGAAAATGAATATTCCCAAACAAGAGCGTCCGCAGGTAAAAGCAGAATGTTTGCGATTGCTGGCAACCTTAAAACTAGACCCAGCCCGAATGCAATTAATTTCTGGGTTTGTGGATACTTATTTGCGATTGGACGAGACTGAAAAACAGGTCTTTCAAGCAGCAATCAGTACAATGGGGTTAGATGAGCAGGAGGAAGTTATGGAAATTGTTACTAGTTGGCAAGAAGAAGGCGCTCAAAAGGCAAAAGAAGATATTGCATTGAATTTACTACGTGAAGGTATAGCAACCGACGTGATCATACGAGTAACAGGGTTAACGGTAGAGCAAGTGCAGCAATTACAAGCACGAATGCAACAAGAGAATTGATTAGATTGTACTGATTATTCTAACGTCCAACTTTGTTCTAAACCCACGGTGCGTTTGCTGCTCAAGAGTTCACACTGACCTGCTGATCACTAAGGTTTAAGCGTCCTTTCAATCCGACGGTCAGGGATGAGGCACATAATTGCAACCAGAACATACAATGCACCACCAAACCACGGTTTTACAAAAGTAAGGGGAATTGCCACCCCATAAATCAACACCGATATTTTGCCCTTAAAATCTCGCCCAACCGCCTTGGACAGCATTGAGTCTCGACCATGATGAGAAATTAAGGTACGACTCAGAATCAAATAAGCGATCGCCGACATTAAAAGAACTACACCATTTAACTTAATCCAGCCTTGGCTGACAGTTTTTCCTATCGCTCAACTATGATTAGGATTTGCTAAACTTCAATCCATTGTTTATGGTCTTACTTCCCCACTTTTTATATTCCTCTGCTTAGAGTGACAAATGAGGGTTATTCCAACGATAATTATTTACTTCAACCTATTTAATTTGGCACAGCGACAAATAAAAAGTCACTGTCAAAAAACAGACTTAACGGGACAAATCAGAACTCTGCTGCTGATATTCCATTGCTTTTGGGTAGTCTCCCAAAAACTCGTAAGCATTACCGAGATTTCTTAGGGCTTTACTCTCACCAATACGGTCTTTGATTTCCCGCGCGATCGCTAAACTCTGCTGCTGGTATTCTATGGCTTTTGGGTAGTCTCCCAAAGACTGATAAGCAGTACCGAGATTTCCTAGTGCATTACCCTCACCCAAGCGGTCTTTAATTTCCCGCGTAATCGCTAACACCTGTTGTAAATACTCAATTGCTTTTGGGTAGTCTCCCAAAGACTGATAAGCAGTACCGAGATTTCCTAGTGCATTACCCTCACCAATACGGTCTTTGATTTCCCGCGCGATCACTAATCTCTGCTGCTGGTATTCAACTGCTTTTGCGTAGTCTCCTAAAAAATAGTAAGTAAGACCAAGATTTCCTAGTGCATTACCCTCACCCAAGCGGTCTTTAATTTCCCGCGCGATCGCTAAACTCTGCTGCTGGTATTCAATTGCTTTTGGGTAATCTCCTAGATAATAGTAAGTAAGACCAAGATTTCCTAATGCTTTACCCTCACCATTACGATTTTTGATTTCCCGCGCGATCACTAATCTCTGCTGCTGGTATTCAATTGCTTTTGGGTAATCTCCTAGATAATAGTAAGTAAGACCAAGATTTCCTAGTGCATTACCCTCAGCCAAGCGGTCTTTAATTTCCCGCGCGATGACTAAACTCTGCTGTTGGTATTCAATTGCTTTTGGGTAGTCTCCCAAAGACTGGTAAACAATACTGAGATTTCCTAGTGCATTACCTTCATTCAAACGATCTTTGATTTCTCGCGCGATCACTAAACTCTGCTGTTGGTATTCAATTGCTTTTGGGTAGTCTCCTAAAGAATAGTAAGCATTACCGAGATTGATTAGTGACTGTCCCTCACCCTTACGATCTTTGATTTCTCGCGCGATGACTAAACTCTGCTGTTGGTATTCAATGGCTTTGGAGTAATCTCCTAGATAATAGTAAGTATTACCAAGATTTCCTAGTGCTTTACCCTCATTCAAACGATCTTTTATTTCTTGCGCGATTGCTAACACTTGTTGTGTATACCCAATTGATTTTGGGTAGTCTCCTAGAGCATTGTAAGTATTACCGAGATTTCCTAGTGCTTTACCCTCACCCAAGCGGTCTTTAATTTCCCGCGCGATGACTAAACTCTGCTGCTGGTATTCAATTGCTTTTGGGTAGTCTCCTAAAGAATCATAAGTAACACCGAGACTCCCTAGTGCTGCAACCTCACCCTTACGGTCTTTGATTTCACGGGCAATAGCTAAACTCTGCCGTTGGTATTCAATTGCTTTTGGGTATTTTCCTAAAGAATCATAAGTAACACCGAGACTCCATAGTGCATTACCCTCAGCCAAGCGGTCTTTAATTTCCCGCGCGATCACTAAACTCTGCTGTTGGTATTCAATTGCTTTTGGGTAATCTCCTAGATAATAGTAAGTAAGACCAAGATTTCCTAGTGCATTACCCTCAGCCTTACGGTCTTTGATTTCCCGCGCGATGACTAAACTCTGCTGCTGGTATTCAATGGCTTTTGGGTATTTTCCTAAAGAATTATAAGTAACACCGAGACTTCCTAGTGCTGCAACCTCACTCTTACGGTCTTTAATTTCTTGATAAATAATTAATGCTTGTTGCCAAGACTGTAATGCTGCTTCAAATTGACTGATTTGATACTGCTGATTACCTTGGTTAAACAGTTTATCTGCTTGAGCTTTACGTGGGTCTGGGGTTGTTGCTACGGCAACTGAATTAAGGTTGAGGAGAAAATCTAGTTCGGGTAAATTTAAGTTAACGCTGAGAATCACACCCAGTAGGGCAATGAGGGCATATTTGCGGTGTTTGGGATACATCTGTGTGAGTCGTAGGCGGGGTTGAGGTTTATTTTAATACCCTGATACATCGCAAAAATTAGTGTGAGATTAAAATTTTATTGCCTCAACCCACGATCAGTAAACCAAAAAGTTTTCCCAAAAGGGCTACTGGAGTAATAGCAGTGATCGCAGACGGTCACAATGACAATGGGTTAAAAAATATATGGAAAACCTTAAAGTAACTTTAAGAACTTATTGTTTTACGCGATCGCACCTGGCACATTCTCCCAACTTCGCTTCACTGTGCGTTGAATCTCTGCATTGAGCCTGAACTGGGGTGTACAAGCAGGGCATCTCTATCAACCATTAAACTATAAGAAAGCGAAGAGTTACCCATACTAGAATCACCTGGGCAGAGGTGGTGGAATGCTGCTGCCAAAACGTGGGGGTACAATGTCCGCAATCGCCTTGTTGCGGATGTTTTTTATGATGAAGGCACAGAATTTATCAAGTTCACCAACGGCAAAGAAATTACGGTAGAGACTGCGTGGCGTTGGGAGTGGGAACGGTTGCTGAAATATGCCACTACCTGAAGTACGATCACGTTAGCACTAAGGTTTCTTCCAGCAATCGCCTCCATATAAAACCTTCTGACTACCATCAGGCGCAAAACGGACACACCATCCTTGTGTTTTTGCTTGCCATTCGCGGTAGGCGGTAGCAACGACGAAGATGGTTAGTGTGATTAACGCTGCTTTGACACTGTTGCTTTACTTGCCAGGGAATTTCATGCTACAGTCCGTAAAAGCGCATACGTAAGTTGTATCTAGTGTAAATTCACGCTTTTACCAGCCTAACCATGCCACAAGACTTTTCCGGTCAAAATCTTCGTGGGCGCTCGTTCAAAGCTCAAAATCTTGAGGGGGCGAATTTTAGTGGTGCAGATATTCGAGGAGTAGATTTTAGCGGAGTTAATTTAAGAAGTGCAAACTTTAGTCATGCTACTGCTGGGCTGGCATGGGGTGGATTAATTGCTTTGTTAGTTACTGCATTGTTATTTGCGGCAGTAGCAGGTTTATTTTTACCCTACTTTACTATTGAGACTATATCATTGTTCACTACTAACAAAGACCTAACCAGAGGCTTTGTTGTAATAATATTAGGATTTTTATTTACTTATTTTTTTCTTCGTCAAGGCTTGTTTGTTGCCACAGTCGCCATAGCTTTATCAGCAACTTTTAGTGGCATGATATCTTTGTCCACTAGCATAGTAGCAATTTTAGTTTTAACTGTAGCATTAACTATAGCTTTTGCTGTAGGTAAACAGGCTGTAAATCTAACATTAGCATCATCAATAATTGCCACTTTGTATATCACTGTAGTCTCTGGAAAGACACAACCAGAATCATTATTTGTGATTGTGATTGTAACTATAGCAGAGATAGCATTATCAGTTTTCATCAGCCGACAAGCTTTAGCACAAGAGCAAAAGTATGCCTTTATTCGGACTTTTGCAATTTTATTTGGCATCAGTGATGGAACTCGTTTTCAAGGCAGTGACTTAACAGATGCGAATTTTACTGCGGCAACGCTTGAGAGTATCAATCTGTTAAAAGCTAACATAACTCGTACTTGCTGGTTTAATGTCAAAAAATTGAATATTGCTCGTTTTGACAACACTTATCTGGAACAGCCACCAGTACTAAAACTGGTTACTAGTAAACAAGGACAATCTCAAAATTTTGATCATCAAAACCTACGGGGAGTTAACTTACAAGGTGCAAACCTAACAGATGCCAGCTTCATAGGTGCAGACTTAAGCCACACCAACCTACAAGACGCAGACTTGACCAGAGCCAAGCTAGTACAAACCCAACTGGACGGCACGGACTTCACTGGCGCAACTCTCACGGGAGCATACATCGAAGATTGGAACATTACTACTAGCACCAAGTTCGACGGAGTGTGCTGTGAGTACGTTTATATGCGCTTGCCCACACCTGACAACCCAGACCCTCACCGCAAACCAGACAATCGCCAGGAAGTGTTTGCAGACGGAGAGTTTGGGGATTTTATCAAGCCAATCTTCGATACTCTCGACTTGTACCACAGCCAAGGTGTTGACCCCAGAGCGATCGCAATTTCGTTCAAGCAGTTAGCTGAAAATCACCCTGACGCTGAACTTGAGATAGTCGCAATGGAGAAACGCGGGCAGGACAAGTTTTTACTCCGTGCCAAAAGTGCGATCGCGGCTGATAAATCCGAACTGAGTGCAGAGTATTTCGTCAACTATAATCAACTTAAAAATTTACCAGACAGAGAAATTAAATTATTACTGGCAGAAAAAGAAAATCAAATCCGCAGATTAGAAAATATGGTGATGACTGCCTTGGAGCGTCCTAGTTTTTATTCCAGTACACAAATACAAGAGGTAGGTACAATGAATCCAAATCAAGGGGGAATTAATCAAAGTGCAAATAACAGCCAATTTGGTCAAGGACAACAAGCTGCAATAGGAAGTGAGCATCAGATGTCGATGAATAATAACGAAAATTATAAATCTAAATATGACTTCACTAATGCTGATGTAGGTAATGTTGTTGATACGGCTCAATCTAGTAGCCAACAGATAGGTAAGCAATATAATTATGCACCAGAACAAAAACAGAACCTTGCAGAAGCCGCAGCTGAAATTAAGCAATTACTAGAGCAATTGAGCCAGTCTTATCCTACCAACACAATGACAGGAAAAATGGCACTGGCAGCAGAAGCCACGCAACGCATTGAAAATAACTCAACCTTAATGCACAAAACAATCAGTGCGTTGAGGGCTGGTGGTACGGCGGCACTGGAACAAGTTCTGAGTCATCCCGCCGCCAGCTTTGTCATTGCTGCTTTAGATGATTGGAGCAAAAACAATCCATAAATTATTAATTAGGCAGCACTAGACCAATTTAAAATAACCGTAGTTTGGTTTGGTATGAAAAATATTTTATTACTATCAAATATTTACTATGAATCAGCCAAAGTCCCCTGACGATAACCCAGCATCTTCACTTGACTCAGAGATAACACAGCAGGCTAAGAATTCAACATTCGGTGGTGGACAGCAGGGGACTATAGGTGAAAGTAATATCCAAAATCAGGGTAACAATAACTTGCTAGGCAATACCTGGAATATTTTTTTGGGTCAGCAAACAACCCCAGTAGGCAACCCTGCTGTACCAAAGAACGAAAATTACAATATTGATGTTGGACAGCAGACGATAACATCAGTTAATCAGAGTACCCAGCAGCAGAAAATCTTGATTCTGGCAGCAATCCCTCACGGTCTGCGGTTGGATCGAGAAATCAGGGAAATTGAAGAAGCCATACGACGAGCTATAAGACGAAATTTGTTTGAGATTCGGATTAGAACTGCGGTACGTCCTCAAGATATTCGCAGAGCAATCGCAGAAGAACGTCCTTGTATTGTTCATTTCTGCGGACATGGTTTAGAAGATGGCAGCTTGTTATTAGAAGATGATGGCGGGAACAACAAACCAGTTTCGGCAGAAGGGTTGGCATCACTGTTTAAATTACACGCCGATTATGTCAACTGTGTCTTACTCAATGCCTGCTACTCAGCTAAACCAGCCCATACAATTAGCCAACATATTAATTATGCAATTGGTATGAACCAGCCCATTGGTGACAAAGCTGCAATTGTATTTGCTCAAGGATTTTATGATGGTTTGGGTTACGAAAATTCAGAAACTCAAGATATATTCCAAAGAGCTTTTGACGAAGGGTTAGTTGCTGTTCAGATGGAAGACATCTCGCAGGGACAAATACCTGTTTTAAAGCAGAAATCACAGAATAACTCACCATTTAGCGATGATCAGCAAGCAAGTTTTAAACCAATAATTTCACCTTTTGATTCTTGGAAGTTAGCTAAAAATACAGCTGTTTATGCTTTGGAGGAATTAAAAATGGTAGATGTTGAAAGCGGAAAAATAATAAGAGGATTAGCTATAGATGAAATTCCTGATGATGATAATCATTGTATTAAGCTAGAAAATCGCTACCGCTTACACATCAATTTTCCATATATAGGTAAAAACTTATTGTTAATTAATGAAAGTGTGGAAGGAAACAAGTATCTCATTTGTCCTTCAAAAGCTTTTGCAGAAGTGCCTTACACATTTTTATCTGAAAATCTTTATTTACCACTTGATGATACAAAATTGGGACGAGCTAAATCTTTCAAATTTACAACAGAAGGAGAAGAATATTTCCTTGCTATCTTCACAGAGAAACCAATTGATTTATCCTGGATTAATAAGGAATGTCCAGCCAGGGATGTTGAGCTAAATCAAAAACGTCTTGAAGAGATATTTATTAAATTAGAGTATTTGAGTAATAATCAAATTTTCTATAAAAAATTTAAAGTCACAAAATAATTTTTTCAATTATTTTATTTTTTAAAAGATAAGTAGAAATTTAAAAACAAATTACTAATAAATTGCTGTTTTAAAAATTATTTTATTTTTGTACATTAATAAATTAAAGACGAAGAAAATATGAATAAAATTATTATTCAACATAAAGCAATTTACAGAACAGTTTCATTAGTTAAAAATAGTAATGTAGATTCCAGTAAGATCAATTTTTATCCTTACTCAATTGTCATTAGTAATAGCAAGTTAGAGAACGATAATACTCATCTAAAAAAAATAGAAGATAAAAACTATGAGTTGTGTATTTTGATGGGAATTGGAGCTTTCATAATAGTATTTTTTATCTTTAAGAAATTGAGCAAAGATGCTAAGGCTCTAAAATATTACAATAGAGGGGTTGAATATCGCCAGTCATGCCAGTTTCAAGAATCTCTTCAGAATTATAATCAAGCCATTGCTCTTAATCCTAATTATGTTAGTGCTTACAATAATCGAGGCAATATCTATCTTCTTTTAGGAAAGCCTGAAGAAGCCCTCAAAGATTTCAACCAATATGTTAATATCAAACCTCATGCGGCTGATGCTTACTACAACCGAGGACTAGCTTATTTGAATTTAGGTAATCTTCAAGATGCACTCACAAATTATAACCAAGCTATTCATTTTGATTCTAATTATGCTTATGCCTACTATAATCGAGGGTATATTTATTTTCGCTTAGGAAACTTCCAACAAGCATTAGAAGATTTTACCTATACCATTCGTCTTACACCTAATGATCCTCAAGCTTACGGTATGCGAGGAATTACTTATGCTGAACTAAGAAAATTTCAGGAAGCAATAAAAGACTTTAACCAAGCCCTACTTCTTAATCCTAATTATGCTGACTTTTATTATAATCGAGGGAATGTCCAACGTAATTTAGGAAATCTCCAAGAAGCACTTATAGATTATAATCAAGCTATTCTTCTTGCTCCCACTGTTGTTGCAGTATACATTAACAGAGCAATTGTCTATCGTAGATTAGGAAACTCCACAAAAGCATTAGAAGATTATAACCGAATCTTAATTCTCGATCCCAATTGTATTGATGCTTATTACAATCGAGGACAGGCTTATACTTATTTTGGAAATCTTCAAGAGGCAAGCGCAGATTTTGATCAAGTTTTGCGTCTTAATCCTAATGATGTCAATGCTGATTTTATGCGAAGGGCTATCCAGTTAGCTGAATATTATACCCAAGTTATTAGTCACAATCCTAATGATGCTGAGGCTTACTACAATAGAGCAACTGTTTATGCTGATTTAAAACTGTCTCAAAGAGCAATAGGAAATTATAACCAAGCTATTAATCTCAATCCTGATTATGTAAATGCTTACCACGACCGAGGAACTGTCTATCTTGAGTTAGGGAAGCTTCAAGAAGCAATTGAAGATTTTACCCGATCTATTCGTATCGATCCTAATTATGATCGGGCTTACTATAGTAGAGGGACTACCTATCTTCAGTCAAACAATCTGCATGAGGCAATCAAAGATTTTAACCAAGCATTACGTCTTAATCCTAATCATGCTAATGCTTACCATAATAGAGGAAAAAGTTATTTCGGCTTAGGAAATCTCAAAGAAGCAATTGAAGATTTTGATCAAGCGATTCGCCTTAATCCTAATTTAGCTCAGGCTTACTTCAATCGAGGGAATGTTTATTCTCAGTTAGGGGAAATTCAAAAGGCGATTGCAGATCATAACCTAGCAATTCATCTTGAACCTAATTTATCTCAAGTTTAAGCTATTGTCTATTTCACCTATATACAAATGTTTAAACTCTTATCGTCTGCTTTCTCCTCCATGCTCTCTTATTGTTTACGTATTATCAAACAATATGTATGCGCGGTTTTTATTCTTAGGCAAATATCCAGATTACATAGTCAAGCTGCTGAATTTATTGAACATAAAAAATATGAAAAAGCCCTTCCTTATTACCAAAAATCTTATTTTTTAGCTAGAAAATATTCACTAATTCACTGTCTACCACACGGTTTAAATTCAGTTATCTGGTTAGCCTTTTTATATCGAACTATGGGGCGATATGTGGAAGCTGAATCTTTATATAACGAAGCCAGAAAAATTATTACAAAAACTTTAGGTACTAATCATTTTCATTATGCTCATTGTATATATGATTTAGCTGAAACTTATTGGTTGACGAAACAGTATGATAAAGCTGAATTGCTGTATCAAGAAGCTAGAACAATTACTCAAAAGGTTCTAGATCCAGATTTCCCTGATTATATTACTTGCCTAAAAAATTTAGCAAGTTTATATGAGTTGCAGAAACGTTATTATGAAGCTGAGTTGCTGTATCAAGAAGCTATAAATATTACAGTAAAAGTTTATGGTACTAACCATTCAAGCTACGTTATTTCTCTCACTTATTTAGCTACATTTTATAAATCAACAAGACGGTATGCTGAGGCTGAATCCTTATTTCAAGAAATACTAAACATTATTGCTAGAGTTTCAGGAAGTAAAACACCTCTCTATGCTAATTATCTCGCAGTTCTAGCTAATCTATACTTTTTAATGGAAAAGTATACTGAAGCTGAAGCTCTTTATCAAGAAGCTTTAGAAATTTACCAAGCATTTATAAAAGATGACAATTTTGATGAGCTTATTTATATTATTTCACTAAAAAATTTAGGTGAATTATATTACACAGTGGGTAAGTATACTGAAGCTGAATCTTCGTACATTCAAGCTTTAGATATTATTGCTAAAAATGAAGAAATTACTTACGATGATTATCCTTACATACTAAATAATTTAGCCCAGTCATATTATGCGATGGAAAGATATGCTGAAGCTGAAAATTTGTACTTGCAAGCTTTAGAAGAAATTGCTAAATATCAAGAATATAATTACAATGACTATGCTGGTTTCTTAAATAATTTAGCTCAGTTGTATCATTCAGTAGGAAAATATACAGAAGCTGAATCTGTTTATCATAAAAGTCTAAGTATTATAGCTCAATCTTTAGGATGTGATAATTTTAGTTATGCTGGCTGTTTAAGTAATTTAGCTTGGTTATATCGGGCAATAGGGAGATATAGTGAAGCTCATCCATTATATCTTCATGCTTTGGAGATTACAGCTAAAGTTTACGGAACTAACCATTCTCTTTATGCTACTTCTTTGAATAATTTAGCTCAGTCATATTGTTCAATAAGACAATATTCTGAAGCTGAACCTCTATATCAAAAGGCTTTAGAAGTTATAGCTAAACATCAAGGGAATAATCATCCTAATTACGCTATTTCTTTGGACAATTTAGCTTTGTTATACCATGAAATGGGAAGAGATGTTGAAGCCGAACCTTTGTATCGAGAAGCTTTAAAACTTAAAGCTAATATTTGGGGAAATGCTCATCATATCTATGCAGTTTCTCTGAATAATCTAGCTCAGTCATACTTTTTTATGCTTAGGTATAATGATGCTGAAATTTTATATATTCAAGCTCTAGAGATTGCCGCTAGAGTTATTGGTAATAAACATCCTGAATATGCTAAGTATCTGGAAAATTTGGCATTTTTATATGCTGCCACTGAACGCTTAGAAGAATCTTTAATACTGATGCAGGAGTCAGCAGACATCGACTTAAAAACTCTTTCCCAAATATTTAACATTACTACAGATAATCAACGCCTTACTTATTTGCAACAAAACTATTTTAAATTAGAGTATTTTCTCTCCCTTGTTTTCCAATACTTTACCAACATCCCATCAGCCGTGCAATCCGCTTATAATTTAGTACTAAAGCGCAAAGCAATCGCCACAGAAACCACTATTCTACAAAAGATTGCTATCTTGTCAGAACAATATTCGCACCTTGCCCCAAAACTTAAACAATGGCGACAAGTTAGGCAAAAACTGGCTAAACGCTATTTTGATATTCCTACTCCTGAACAATCTATCTACTATCAAAGCGAAATAGACTCCCTCATACAACAAGCAGAAACATTAGAGCGAGAGCTTAATCTCCCAGAACTTAATCTACAAAAAGAACTGCAAAACGCAGATTACCGTACTGTCGCTTTAGAATTACCTGAAAGTACAACCTTAGTGGAGTTTGTACGCTTTAATGTTTTTAATTTCAAATCAATTCCTACTAATAACGAATCTCAATGGTTTCCCCCTCGCTACCTCGCTTTTATCTTACCTGCTAGAGAAGCAGAACATCTGAAAATGATTGACTTAGGAGAAGCCGAACCGATAGACCGCTTAGTGAGAAAATTTCGAGAGTCTGTAGAAATAGGACGAGGATTAGATTTAGGCGAAATAGCTGAAGCAGATGAAATTGAGCCATTTTTTGAATTGCTTTCTCTTGTTTTTGATAAACTTAAACCTTATCTAAGTAAAAACTTATTCATCTGTCCTGATGGAGAACTCAACTGCTTACCTTTTGAAGCCCTGACTATTAATGAAGAAGAATATTTAATAGATGAATATAACTTCAACTTTCTGACTGTGGGACGAGATATTTTACGATTTAAATCTCAAGTTTCTGCTGAAGTTACTAAACCTCTTGTAATCGCTAATCCTGATTACGATCTAGTAGCTAAAAACAACAATACCACTTTTCTTATTGCAGGAGAAACATTAGAGGAAAGGTCAATTGATTATCAGGAAGTTTCCAATTCAAGAGGAGGACAAATCTTTTTATCTCTCCCCGGAACCGCTATTGAAGGAGAGAAAATTGCCAAACTGCTTGGAGTCAAGGCATTTATGCAAGCTAAAGCCTTAAAATCCTTGATCCTGAACCCTAAAAGCTCTCCTTACATTCTTCATATTGCTACTCATGGCTATTTTCTCGAAGATATAAAACCGAAGCAAGAGGAAAAGATTAGACAAAATTTCTTGTTATTAAATCTTTCCGCATCAGAACGCTTGCAATTAGGTACTAGCCAAAATCCCCTTCTCCGTTCAGGATTAGCTTTCGCTGGAGCCAATACCATGCTCAATGGAAATGCACTGCCAGAAGAAGCCGAAGATGGTTTATTAACTGCTTTAGATGTACAATTGCTAAATTTAGCTGGAACAGAATTAGTTGTTACTTCTGCCTGTGAAACTGCTTTGGGAGCCATTATTACTGGAGAAACCGTCATTGGACTGCGCCGTTCGTTTATTCAAGCAGGTGCGAAAACAGTAGTAATGAGTCTTTGGAAAGTTCCTGATATCGCTACAGCAATTTTAATGGAACGCTTTTATCATTACCTACTACAAGCACGACTTGGTAAAGCTGAAGCATTGAAAAAAGCAAAGTATGATGTACGAAATATATCTATTGGTCAAATGCGCTCTTATTGGTTGACAGAAGAAACCATAGAATGGGCAAGAACACATAGTAAAGCTGTTGCTAACCATTTAATGATGTTAAACCAAAAATATGATGATGAACGTCCTTATGAACATCCAAGGTATTGGGCAGCATTTATTTGTTTGGGTAATCCAGCACCTCTTAATGAATTTACAAAGTATTGAAAATAGGTGCTAAAGTACTCTGCTAAATCTCCCCCTGTACCGGACACCGCCGCATCATTTCCGCAACAGCAACCGCCTCTCCATCCGGCGTGTACACAATCTCACCCGACATCGCAATCACAATCCTTTGCCGCCTAGCCCACTCAAACCAAACTTTCACAGCAGACTTGGCCTGTTGCGCCTCCGGTTTACGTCCCTCCTTACAAGCAGCCACAAACACAGCTTCCGGCGATTTGATACCCTTCCAAGTTCGTATCGCCTCCTTCAAGTAAGCGATCGCCCCCGGTACATTTTCCCAACACCGCCTAACCGTGCGTTGAATCTCTGCATTGAGCCGAAACTGTGGAGTACAGGGAATGTCTCGTAACTGCTGCAATACTTCCTGAACCTCTTGGTTGCTGGGCTGGAGCAATTTTTCCATAGGCTCTGAGGCAGAATAATCATCCTCATCATCAATCAAGTCTATGCTTTGAAAATTTGACACGGCAGGGGCGGCGGAAGAACGATCCTCATGAGTATCTGTCTCGGTAGTCGAGTCAACCTGTTCTATCTCTTCAACAAAGTGAGTAATTTCGGGTAACTCTGGTTCTGGGCTTTGACAAACCCCTTCCTGGTCATAGTCCAAAATCTCGGTTTTCAGTTCTTCACTTTTTTCAAGCTCAACAGCAGAGTGTTGTTGTGGCTTTGAAACTTCTGGATGGGATCTGTGGTATTGTTCTGCATTGAACGTCGAATGTTCAGTTTTGCACCTGCCATGTTCTAACAGCTTATCCAGTACATCGAAGTTTAATTTATACTGCCATGTCCGATCTTGCCCACCAAACGAGTTCGAGAACTTTTAACTTTACCACCAGTGATGCGATTGCAAGGGCAAAGACCAAGCCAAGAAGTAAACTGTTTAACAGTTGGGAATCGGCTAGGATCTAAACCAACCTCAGATTGAAGAAAAGTTGTTATTACCAGTAAGTAAGATTGAGCAAAACAGCAAATTATCAATATAAATTTAGTTACAAGAAAATTATAATTTATCTGTTTAATTATCAAGCTTTAAATTTATTTTATTATTTTGCATTTGCATTTTTCAATTTTATTAATTAGTAGCCTAAGCAAAGATAACTTATTTTTTATCTTTGTAATTTTCCACTTTAGCTATAGGTAATAAAATACTGGTATAAATCTCTTGTCTGGTTTTATTACTTATTTTTCTTACATTTTTTAAACATTTAATTAATAATTTACTTGCATAATAATAATGTTTAATACATTCTAGTTGCAAAAAACTAAACTCCCACTTGTGTTTTGTGTTACGATATTCTCTCATTATGTCCTTCAGTTCTTCTAAGCAAGAACTAATACTACTGTTTGACCAAAATAAATCTAAAATTTGCTCCTCAGATGTTTTTCTCGAATTATTTGTTATAATCTTTCCTTTAATAACTTCCAATTTATTTCTTAAATCTAAGTCTTCAGCCCAGTTAATTGCTGAATTTAGAAGTATCAAAAACTGCTTTGCATAGCCCATTGCAAAGTCCATATCCTCTTCAAAACCCATAGCAAGATAATCAACAGCAATACTATAATTAAAATTAATAATTTCTTCAAAAATAAAATCTAACTCCAATTCTTTTTTAAGATATTGATGTGCGGGTATTGGGATGTCATTTTTAATGTCCATTTCTTGTGAAGAATTGGAAAATCTAGTCTCTTGCACCACAATATTGAATTGCTCATTCTTTAGCTGTGTATCTTCTTTTTGAGTGAAATTATTACTTTGTTGATCCAGGAATAAGACTTTTACTAAATAGTTAGATATAGCGTTTCTCAGTCTGGTGAAGTACAGTAGCAACAATGAGTAAACCAATTATAAATATCATTTAAGGAGACTTGGCTAAAAGCAGTTTCAATCGCCTTTGCTAAATCTGGATAACTCCTAGCACCGATAGAACGTAGTATGTTTTTCATCTTTGACCAACAATTTTCAATTGGGGAAAAATCAGGAGAATAGGGTGGTAAATAAATCAATTTAGCTCCGGCAGCCTCAATTAGTTCCTCAATCTTTTTACCTTTATGAATTGAGCAATTATCCATGATTACATAATCACCTTCCTCAAGTTTCGGAACTAATTTTTGAGAAATATAAGCCTCAAATGTCAGACCATCAGTTGCACCTAAAATGCTATATTGGCTAATCACACCCTTGAGACCAATTGCACCAATTATGGAGACATTTTTAGAGCGTTTTTGCGGTCGTGAGCCATGCGCTCTTTTACCTTTTTTAGAACGAGCAGAGTGTCTTATTAAAGATAAATTAGCTCCTGCTTCGTCAAGAAATATCAGGTTTTCCGTCGGTATCCCCTGAAGTTGAAGCCAGAACTGTACTCTTAATAATTGAACTCTTTCAGTCTCTTTTTCGGAGGCGTGCAATGTTTTTTTTTAGGCTTATTTCTACCCTCTTTAACATCCTATCTACCGTAGATATACCAATTGTTATTCCTGTTTTTTCTTTGAGTTCTGAACGGATTTCTGATAAAGTCAAATCATTCTTAGCTTCAACTATTTCTTCCAGAATCTTAATTTGTTCTTCGTTGAGCTTTGGAGGAGTTTGTTTTATCCTAACTTTAGGAGCGATACTTGCTGTTTCTCTATATTGCTTTAGTAATTTCTCAATAAAACCTAAACTGACACAAAATTCGCAAGCTAATTGACGTTGTGATATTCCACCTGCCTTATATGTATCAACTATTTTTTGGCGAAAGTCGAGGGAATATGGTTTCATTTTTACCCTTGAGTAGATACACTGATTTATTTTAATTAGTGTACTTCATTAGACTGGTAAACGCTATATATCACCTTTGTCAATCATAATAATACCGCTAGTTTTGTCGTAACTTTGCCAGTCTAATATGTAGACTAAATCAAAATCAAAACCTAGAGTATGCGAAAAGTAGAAAGCTCTAAGTATAGTACTCGCTACTCCCTGATTTTTACAGATAGATGTAGCTTTTTCATCAACCCAAGTTAATAACTTTTGGATATTTTCTTCATTTTTTGCAAGTTCATGAGTCTTATGATAAATTCCCTTCAAGAAACAATCACAGTCAGGATGTATCTCTGCACTTATCAAAAAAACTTGTTCCCAGTATGGAATTATAAAATAGTGAAGCATTTCTTGCCAATCTTTTCTGTTTGAGAAGCATCTCGCCACCAAATACTCTTGAAATGTCAAATGCGAAAACGACCAAACTTTCTGCGATCGCTCAATTAATAACCCATGCTGAGATGCGATCGCCCTCAAAACCCCTCGACTATCCCGCCGCTCAATCCCCAAAAACTCCCCAATATACCCCTCTAACTCCTCCTGCTCGAACAACACATACTGTTCTTGCTCGAACTTTTTCACCGCAACATAGTTCAATAGCTCTAACTTTCGCTCCACCGACAAATCCCGATAAATCTCATCCCGCTCAACTGAGCGCGATTTATCCCATTGCACCAACAATAACTCCAACCCCTCCTCATATAACTTGGAACGCTTTGAGTAAAATTTCCCCGTTCGGTGGAACACCGCACAAGTTAAACTCAGCAAAATCGGCGTAATCGCTAGTTCCCGAATCGCCTTGTTTTCCTCTCGAAACAACTGTTCTAAAAATTCCCGCGCCTTCGTATCCCCTGCATCTGCACACACCGTCCTAAACCAATGTGCTGCAAATACTCTTACCTGCTCCTCATTAAAATCAGCCACCTCCACATAATCAAACCGCTCAAACCGTGATACCTGGCTTTGCGTCCGACAAGTCACCACCACCTGCACCTGCGAATAAGCACGCGCAAACCGTTTGATTTCGTTGGCGATTTGCTTTCCTGCTTCCCCCGTAACCTCATCCAACCCATCCAGCAATACTAATACCCGTCCCTGATTTAGTACTAATTCTATCTCTGCATTACTCAACCGCCAAAGCTGTCCCAAAAACTGCTCCAAGTTATAAGCGTACTTGCGTCCATCGTCCACAAACTCCCGCAGCTTAATCAAAACAGGAATTCGCTGTGCTTGCAATTTTCCGTCATTGCACTCGGTGACAATTCTTTGCAGATAAGTCGTTTTCCCTGAACCAGGTTTACCTACCACCATCAAGTTAGTATTCCGCTCAAGCACAGCCAACCCCGACACGCGCCGCTGTTCTTTACCCAATCCAATCCGATCCAAACTGCGGTAGTTGGAATTACCTGTAGTAAAATCCTGCAATAAATCATCCAGTTCGGCTCTACTGTTACTGCTAACTTGCTCCAAGATATTTACATCAACAAACAAATCACCCAAAGGAACCCAACGATCTACCCCCCAAAGCGGCATTGTACCGTGTAAACTTTGGATATCATCATGGATACGCGATCGCACTTGCTGAACTAACACATCAACTGAGTTAGCCGTTATTAATTGGTCTTTTTTTTTAAAACAGGAGTCAGTTCTTCTGGTATTCCTTCCAGAGCGATCGCATTACAGCCGAATTCGTAAGCGTCTTCATACGACCGGCCTGCACCAAGCGCATCGTAAAAACCAACTGCAAACTTAAGTGCCGCATCATCGCTAATTTCATCACTCATCCCAACTACATAATTAATGTGCTGGGAGATTGCTTCTGCTTGCACCTCCGCATAACAAGCATTTAGCACAACGCATTCTACACCTTCCTTAGCAAACAATTTAAACAAGCTGGCCAAAGCATTAGTCGGAACAAGCTGTGCGTTGCCTGCATCATTTTCTAAGACTAATCCATCATCTCCTGAACCATGCCCACAAAAATGAATAATTTGAGGGTTAAAATCTAACATGGCACGACGTAAATCATCAGGACGAACCGCCCATTTCTGTTCTAATTTAAATTGGTCACGCTTGCGAGATCGGCGTAATCCCTCACCAATTTCCCGTACCTCTTTATCAAGTCTTAATCTAGCCTCATTAATTGGACTAGAAGATAAAATAAGAATTGTCTTCATACCTTGTAATTCGTTGTTACTAGTGATAATTTGCAAAATTTCTTCTGGTTGAAATGGTTTCCATGTCTGACTACGAGCTAAAGTCTCAGCCTCTAGTAATCTCCACTGCAATTTATCTTTTAATTCTGGAAGCTCACGGATAATTTTACGAAGTGCTTCACACGCTTGAGGAGTACCACGTTCTTGTAGACGCTGTAGAATATAGTTTTTCCATGTTTTGATACTATCTTTTGGTGTTCCTAAATATGCTTCAACACCTTTTAGCTCTTTCTCTTCAAAAATGTTTTTATTTTCATTATCTGAGTGACAATATTGCTTGGTAAGAAAGATATATAAATCTGCTACGTATTTTTCAGGTAAACGCTGCTCTATACTTCCACTATATTCAACTGAGAATACTATATTTTCCATAACTTCTCGCCCAAATGCAGTATCTTCCTGAATAGCAGGACAAACCACTGACCAACCTGCATCTTTTGCATAGAGTAAAAGCGAACAAGCTGCTACAATGGCTTTTGCTCTGTCTTCACCACTACTAGGAATAGGTGAAACAATTAAAGATTCTGCAAATGCTTTAGCTTCAACAAATCCATATTTAAGCAAATCATCTAGTAAATTGCCTATACTTTTATCAGTTAATTTCTCATCTTGAACTTTATCAAATATTGCCTTAGCTAACCTTTCATCCCAAGAATTGACTATTAAGCTATTAATGTAAATATCACCATGTTCCTGGTTGTGTTTATCAATTAGTAGCATTAACACTCTAATAAATTCATCGGGAGCATTTTGATAAGCTTGCTTGATTAATTCTTGCCGATGCTCTTTGTCTTCAATTTTTACCCTGTTAGTATATGCAAGAATTATTGCTGTCCACTTTTGCCATTCCTCGGCAGACAGCGAAAAAATAAAGTTTGGTGTTTGTTGTCGCAACAAAATTAATGCTTGATAACCTAATAATGCAGAGTATCGAAAATTATTTGTACCCAGCCAAGCTTGATTTTCTGGCTCACCATCACTCAGATACAGCCTTGCCGCGTTTAGAATCCTTTCTTTGGTAGAATCCTCTGCCTCAATCCAACCAGGAAGATTTATCAGACTCGATTGAAACGGATCACCCGAATGAGTACTATCAGCTTCAAGAGTTAATTCAAAGCATAAAGAACACCAACTACTAGGCTGACCAGCCTCGATTTGACTCAAAATTTCAAGTACTCGTTCCCTGGGTGGAGGCTCTAACAGATGTTGCTTCTTGTCTTCTTCTAGCCATTGCTGTTGTTCCAGATATGTTGCCTGTTCCTGCTGCGCTCTTAGTGAGCCTAACTCAATTGCTTCGATGAGAGATTCAAACTCTTTTTTAAGTATTAAGCTAGTCTGGCTTGCTGTCAGCACAGCATCCAGATGCTCAAAATTCAACTCAGGTCGTCTAAAATACCACCGGATCAATTTCGCCCAAATTTTTTGATGGTGTTTATTTTCTGATTTTTGAAGACATTCAATTAACCATAGAAAATCTTCCTCAAAAACTATTGCTGTTCTGTAGCCAAGTAACCACGAAGGTTCTTTTTCTAATTCTGGAATTGTAGAGATAATTGACTCTACAAGTTGACGACGCTTTTGAATATCATCTTTTAAAAATTGACTAAAAGATATTGTTTTATACGAATTATCATATACAATTGCATCGTGTTTATTCAATCGTAAAAAAGCAACTCTAGCAAATGCTCTCATTACGTCTGGTTCATTCAGATGCTCCCAAGCTTTCAACATAATTCCATCTGATAACTCTCCAAAGGGATAACCTAAGTCACGCCTAGTCACTTGTGTTTCTAGCCACCTGAGAGCTACTGGTAAATCCGATATTTGAAGATATTCTGCAAACTCTCTTGCTATAAAGTCCTGATATCTTCCACCAATAGATTTGGATACTGGCTGTATTAATGTGTCAAAAAGTTCTTCTGCTGTGATATTCCCTGGCCAAACTGCTCGGAGTCCACAGCCTTTTAGTTGTTCGTCTTCGTCGTTTTGAATTCTTGCAAGTGCTAAAGGTTTTAATCTTGCTTTGGTTTTCTCATCACCGACACTACATATAGCCACTGCTGCATTGATGCGAATCCAAGAATGTTGCTGAGGATCAAGCGCAACATTAGCAAGATACTCCTGTACAGCGTTGACATTACAAGCTTCTGCTATATCTATTGCTACGTTTCGTGCATTAATACTCTTTGTTGAATAACAAATATAAGGTAAAAGTTGATCGGGTAATTTAGGATGATTTAGATTTTGGTATAGCCAAGTATTATATTGATAAGTTAGTTTTTCCTCATTGTGCAGTTTTAGAAGAGATTCAACTAGAGCCGCTTTATCATTATCACTGGCAGTAGCAACATCGCTTTGCAGTAATACATGAGGATCAGTCTTCATAACTTCCCGAAATACTTCAGCTAACAGACTACTTAGCCAAGCCACTGTTTCATATAACTGAGGAATGATCCTTGTCTCAGAATCATCAGGATGAACTATAAGTTTTAGTATTTGAGGTAATTTAATCTGACGTTCTTTGAGATACCATGCCGCTAGAAACTCAGCATAAGTTTGGTGCGCCCATCCTATACGGCTTAATTCACCACGAGATGAGAATAAACCAGTGTCTAAAACTTCGTCAACAGTTTCTTGCTTAATTTCAAAGTCTCTACCGTCAACATTTTCTGTTCCGTGGCATATTCTCTCTTTGAGTACATCATCATCTGGAACATCACCCCAATCTATACCAGTCCAAATAGCAGATTTATTACCAAAGATTGTAATAGCTGCTATTCTACCAGCAACAATTAAACGCTGTTGCCTATCAAATTTTCCTTTTAATTTTGATGAAATGCGGCTTTTATTCCGTTCTTCACAAAGCCAGAGACATCCTTCAAAATAAAGTTCATGTAGCCTTTGATTAGGAGGAAATTGACCGCCGTTGCGATGATAAGTTTTGATAAGAAATTCTAATGTAATAGGCTTGATAGCCAAAGGTTCAACATTTTTTTTGTTAATTTCTTCTAGAAAGGCTTCAGTATCTTTGATACCAGCAATTTCTGCTGCTTGACTAACATCTACACGGCGAAGCGGCGCTAGTTCATAAATTCCTACCTTATCTTCTCCCCAAATTTCTTTTAGTCCTTCTTCTAAAACTGCTGGCCAAACAGCCGTTCGGCAGGCAATACGCAAATTTAAACGCTTGATATTATCACGATAGCGTTTAAATTTGTGAATTAATAATGTTGCTAATGTGTCTATACGTAACAAGCACTCATCAAAACTATCTAAAAAAATATGTAATTGATGAGTACCTTGTAGCCACTCATTAAATTCTATACTTTTAAATAATTCGTCAACTAGGGTATTTTCATTTCCAAAAGCACGCAGATTCAAGGTTAGCACCTGACCACCTTGCTGCTGAATTTTATTGAAAATTTCTTTTTGCTCGGCTTCTAAAGCATGACTTTTACCAATCCCTGGCTCACCTAGAAGTACTAAACATGGTAAACCCGATATAGTTTCAAAAGTTACGAGGTCTGGATTATAGATGTGTCCCCACTCAGCGTCAGGATCACACAGATAGCCACCACAAGACAAATTTATCTGGCTTGAACGAGGACACCAAAACCGTTTCCAGCCATAATCGTAACTTGGCATTTTTACTGAGAATAAACAGAAATATTTTTACTATCTTAGCTTAAACAAACTCTGAACTCACAGACATTAAAGATTAGGCAAGTGAACACTATCGTTTTATAAAAGATTGGTCATAAAAAGCATCTACACGCAAATCACGTCAGATTTCCGACAAGTACGCGATCGCCCCCGGTACATTCGCCCAGTACCACTTGTCCATGCGCTCTCATCTCTCCGTTTAGCCGAAACTGTGAAGTACAGGGATTTCCCTTGACTCCTGTAATACAAGCTAAATTAAGAATTTCTGCGCTTGATTGCATATTTAGGTGATATTACGCAATAATCGTAATGCAAAGTCATGCTTGTATGAGGTAATCACTTGTAATGGTCAAGCCTCAAATTGTTGTTCGACTGCCACCGGATCTATTGGAAAAACTAAACAAGTATGCCCAACAATCAGGTACATCCAAAACTGATGTAGTGATTGGTGCTTTGGCTCAGTATTTGGAATGTGCCGAAGCATTATCACTAAATCAAAAGATATCCCAACAGGAAGCAAGAGTAGCAACAGTAGAAGCGTTAGTGAAAATTAGTTAAATCAAAAGTATATAGAAAATTATTATGTCAGCAGAAACGCCAACACCAAAAACAATCTGGATTATTACAGAAGAAACCCAAGCCGCAACTACCCACGAAACAGTGACAAGAGGTGCAGGAAATAGCCGAGATATAGACGGAAGGCAGGGCGCAGGAATTACAAAAACAACGGAAGTGGTAATTACTAAACGAAAATCTGTAGAAGTAGGGAAGCTGAAACAGGAAATGCAAGGATTCCTACAAGCAATGAGAGAAATGCTGGATGAAGCTGACCAGCCAGATTCCAAAATACAGCTAGATGAAATAGAACTGTCAGTAGAAATCAACGGAGAAGGACAAATCAGCTTGTTTGGAATTGGCGGGGGTAAAGCTGGTGGTAAAGGGGCAATGACCTTTAAGTTTAAGCGCAAGTAATTAACACCGAATAGGGTGCGTTGATCTGCGCTCAAAAATCTTGCGCCAAACTCCGTAAAAGCGGATACTCAAGATGTATGTGCCATAAAAACCGTGGTTTTGATTAGTCCCTGCCCAAATTCATGAATAATGATTCCATTCAGAAAATCCTACTGTTAGCGGCCAATCCCATCGGCAGTAGATATCTGCGTCTGGGCGAAGAGATGCGGGAAATTGAGGAGGGGCTGAAAAGGTCAAAAAATCGAGAACGGTATTCTCTAGCCACAGCCCAAGCAGTACGCTACCGAGATATTCATAGAGCAATCCTGGAACACGAACCGCAAATAATTCATTTTTCAGGTCATGGGGCAGGAGAGGAAGGTTTAGTTTTTGAGGATGAAACGGGAGCAGCGAAATTAGTAGATGCAGAAGCGTTGGCCGGATTGTTTCAACTGTTTTCAGGGCAACTGGAATGTGTAGTTCTGAATGCTTGTTATTCCCAGGTACAAGCAGAAGCGATCGCGCAACACATTCCCTATGTCATCGGTATGAAGAAGGCGATTGGAGATCAGGCGG
Organism: Aulosira sp. FACHB-615; assembly: GCF_014698045.1. Taxonomy (GTDB): domain Bacteria; phylum Cyanobacteriota; class Cyanobacteriia; order Cyanobacteriales; family Nostocaceae; genus Nostoc_B. Next base: position 10,159 of record NZ_JACJSE010000028.1, on the reverse strand, counting down.
CGATTGAGTTTGCCGTAGGGTTTTATGATGCGTTAGGGGCAAAAAAATCCTATGAGTTTGCCTACAAGCTTGGCTGTAATGCGATCAGAATAGCTGGAATATCAGAACAAGATACTCCCACTTTTTTAAAAACTGCCCAGATTGAGCCAATGTCTGTGAAAGCTCAATCCCCTCAAAGTGCTTCTTCTGGTATCTCAACGACTCAGTTTGATGTTTTCTTAGCACACAATACCCAAGATAAACCTCAAGTTAGGGCGATCGCACTTGCACTCAAACAGCGAAATATAAAGCCTTGGCTAGATGAAGAACAAATTCCACCAGGGCGTTCATTCCAAGATGAGATACAGCAAGCAATCCCACTGGTTAAGTCTGCCGCTATATTTATTGGTTCACAAGGGCTAGGACGTTGGCAGAGTTGGGAGTTAAAAACATTCATAGCAGAGTGTGTTGAAAACAAAATCCCTGTAATTCCTGTATTGCTGCCTGGAGTGAATAATTTACCCGAAGATTTAGTGTTTTTGAAGCAGCTAAGATGGGTTGCTTTTTCCAATGGAGTTGATGACGAGGCTGCAATAAATTTATTGGCGTGGGGCATAACTGGAGAAAACCTCCAGAGCCGCGAACAGTTGCAGCAAAAGCCAGGGAAAATCCCAACAAAAAGTGTTCTTCAAAATATAGATGCTTCTCAAAATCGGCGGATTCAGTCAAATTCTCCCAACTTCTTCGCTTATGATGATGCTTGGGTTGGTCGTGATAGCCTGATTCAAGAATTGAGCGAGCGCATTCGTCGTCACTGCCGACTACTAATTTTGGTTGGTATTACAGGAATTGGTAAAACGGCTCTCGGTGAACGACTGGCAGTAGAAGTTGCTGACTGGTTTGAAAATGACTGGTCACATTATCGCCAAGAAAACTTTGATGACGAACAGCAAACTTCCGATTTTGCCAGTGTTGCTGCTCGTTGGCTGGAAAAATGGGGAGAATTGATTACCCCCGATGATCGCAAAGATCCACAACGGCTTCTGAATCGGCTAATCAGACATCTACGAGAGAATCGCTACCTAGTGCAAATGGACTCTCTGGAAAACATTTTGCAGGGAAATGAAGATGAAGGATGGAGCGACTTTAAGGATGAGTGGTGGCTGAAATTCTTTGATGGCTACCTGAAAGCAGAATCCTGTGAAAGCTGTTTTATCCTGACTTCTCAAGATTTACCTGGACAAATTGAAGAAGTGGGTACGCGATCACAAAATTTTTGGTACTGTCAACCCTTAAGTGGTCTGGAGAAATCTGAACAAATTGCTTTATTTGAGAAAACTGAGTTAGACGTAAGCCCTAACTCCACCAGTAGAACGTATTTGGAACGGATTGGTAGTGCATACGAGGGACATCCTTTGGCACTAAGGGTCATAGCAGGAGAAATCAAAAACAAACCCTTTAATGGAAATGTGTCGGCGTACTGGAACAGATATGGCAATGAAGTGGAGGAGGTCGAGAAGGCGATCGCTGAAGCTCAGGAAGGTAATACTTTTGGCGCAGATGATCAATTCAAATTAGATCGGTTTACAAAGACGCTGAGGCGGAACGTGCGATCGCGCCTGAATAAAACCTTCAAGCGGTTGCAAGAAGATGCTAAATGGGCTTACATCATGCTGTGTGAAACCTCAGTCTATCGCTGTGCTGTCCCCGAAGATTTCTGGTTAAGTCACTTAGAGGATTGGGATAGGAATGAAGATGAGCAAAGATTAGCTTTAGATGCGTTGCGCGATCGCTACTTAGTTGAGCAATTAGTGGATAAAGATCAATATTTGTTGAGACAGCATAATTTAATCAGAAGTTTGTCGTTGGAGTGTTTAAAACAATTGGGTGAAGAATATGAATAACCAAGTTGAGTTAGAAGCTAAAACGCAAAATGATTCAGAAAAAGCGAGTATTACTCCTTCTGGTGAGGAAATTTTAGCATTGCTTGATATTGATTCAACTACTGTTAAAGTAATGAAGCAAGGAATAAAGCGGACTTACTATCGAGCAGTTATTAATTGGCTTAGTAAATATAAAGTTAATCCAGAGTCTACTAATTTGGAAAAAGTTAAGGGTTATCTCGAAGCTTGTTACCATTTGTTTGAACTGGAAGCTTGGGAAATTGCGCTTATTCTTCTATCAACTCAACTCAACACATTTAAAAATCAGGAATTAGGTATTCAACTGGGTCTGTGGGGTTATTATAGAGAACAAATCAATCTTTATGGTAAACTTTTTGGCAAGCTAAATCATCAAATAGATGCTATTTGTTTGAAGAGTCTAGGTATTGCATATCGTTGGTTAACTGATTCTAGAGAAGCGCAAAATAACCTCAATCAAGCTCTGGCTATTTTTCACGAAATGGGAGACAAGCAAAATAGCGCACAGACATTGCATGAATTAGGACTTTTACAAGCTGATAATGGAAAAGACTTAGAATCTCTTACTTGCTATAATCAAGCATTGATTTTGTTCCGAGAACTAAGGCAATATCAAGGTATTGCTTCTGTACTTAATGATATAGCCAGAATTTATACTAATCAAAACAATTATACAAAAGTTGAAGAAATATATCAAGAAATTCAAAAAATTTATGATAGTTATCTTGTAGAAGAAAAAACAAAGATTAATCATGCTTGGATACTTTATAATTGGGGAAGAAATCTAGCAGATCAATGTAAAAATTTGGAGGCAATTCTGTACACAAATGAAGCTTTTAATCTATTCCAAAAACTAGATAATCGCTCTGGAATTGCTTGGTCTTTATATAGCTTAAGTATTCTAATGTTGAATCTTGAAAATAATTTATCTGCCTATAACTACATAACAAATGCGTTAGATTTGTTTAGAAAATTACAAAACAAAAATGGTATTGCTTTGTCATGTCATATTTTGGGGCGAGTCGCATTTAGGCAAAAAAATTATAAGCTTGTACGTGATTGCTACAAGGAAAATATAAAAATTTGGTATGAGTCCCAACATCTAGCTGGTGTTGCTTTTGCCTTGGAGGGATTTGCTCGTCTTGCAGTAGTATTAGAGCAGCCTGAACGAGGAGCGCGTCTATTTGGAAGTGCAGAAATCCTGCGTGATAAAACTCAGCGTATTCTTCCGCTCGCCGATCTTCCCGAATATAGAGATAGCATAGCTACTTTGCAGACTCTCATAGGCGAAACTGCCCTCAAAACTGCATGGGATGCCGGGCGAGTATTATCAGTCGAACAAGCAATCACTGAGGCACTTGGAAGTGATACATGAGTTAAACTTTACAACAAAAATAGCATTGAAAGCCAAACAATAAATGCTATAACTGACAGTCTGAATGGATACGAAAAAAAAGAATCAAGAACTGATAGATCAAGCTCAACAATTTATCAATTTAGGCGAAGCTTATTACTCTCAAGAAAAATACGCTGAAGCTCTAAATTGCTATCAGCAGAGTTTGAAAATTTCCCAAAGCTTACCTGATCAACGTTTAGAAGCGATCGCCCTACTCAGTTTAGGCTGGGTTTATCAAAAACTGGAAGCCGAAGATGGGCAATACGAGCAAATGCTCGCATCTCATCATCAGTGTTTGGAGATTGCCCAATCCATTAATGATCGCTGGCTAATTGCATCTTCTGCTATCGCTTTAGGACGCACCTACCTGGAACTGAAGCAGTACAACCAAGCAATCGATTATACTCAGCAAGGACTAGAGATCGTCCAAGAAATTCACCACCTATCGCTGGAGTTGAACGCACTGGTGGGATTGCGGCAATCTTATGAAGCTTTAGGACAAACAATTCCACTGACAGTTGCATCAGTCATACCTTCGGGACAATCGGTTCTAGCAGAGTTAGGAATCAAGAAAGAAGACTTGAAGGTAAGCCGACACAACCCGTACCGAGTTCATTATCGAGCAGTAATCAACTGGCTCACCAAGTATCACCCGCCACACGACACTCAGAATCTAGAACAGGTTAAAGGCTATCTGGAATCCTTTTACCATTTGTGTGAAGCAGATAATTGGAATGCAGCCAGCACATTAATATCTGTTAACCTTAATACACCTACACTCGAAGAATTTCACAACCAACTAAAGACTTGGGGTTATTACACAGAGCAGGCTCAACTTTACGAAAACCTCTTGTTTAAGGTCGATCCAGCATGGGATACCGTTTGTTTGAACGGTTTAGCTAATGTTCATACTGCGCGTGGAGAGTATGCAAAAGCGATCGCCCTACAACAACAACATACAGAAATTGCGGCAGCGAACCAAGACCCACAATCGCAAGGGTATGCGCTAGGAAATATTGGACTCAACTATTATTATCTAGGTCAATACACCGATGCAATTGATTATCTCCAGCAAAGTTTAAACATTCTGCAACAGCTTCAAGACTACAGAGCAGAGCAAATGTTCCTTGGCAATTTGGGGCTGGTATACTACGGGCTGGGAAATTACCAGCAGGCTGTTACTTGTCATCAACAGGCGTTAGAACTAGCTCGAACTCATCAAAATCGCCGGGGAGAAGGGGAAGCCTTGGGGAATTTGGGCAATGCCTATGCAGGTTTGGGAGATTTTGTCAAAGCAATCGAGCATCATCAACAGCACTTGGCAATCGCTCGTGAGGTAGGAGATCGTCAGGCTGAAGGAAATGCGTTAGGGAACCTGGGTAACGCTTACCAGAGTTTGGGTTATGCTACTGAAGCTATTGAATATCACCAGTTAAGCCTGACAATTGCTAAAGAACTTCAGGATCGACGTGGGCAAGCAACTTCATTCTGTACACTAGGCAACGCTTACTTCTCAGTGGGTAACTACTCCCAAGCAAATACCTCCTACTCTCAAAGCCTGCAAATTAGCCGGGAAATTCAAGACCGCAGATGTGAAAGTCAGGCACTTACAGGTTTAGGATTAATTGATGATGCTCAGGGGAACCATGAACAGGCAGTTGAGTATCATCAGCAAGCATTGAGGATTGCTCAAGAAATTGGTGATCGCGGTAGTGAAAGCACAATGTTGGGGCATTTAGGCAATGCTTCCCTGGGGCTTTTGGACTATACCAAAGCGATACAATGTTATCAGCAGAGTTTAGGAATTGCCTGGGAAACAGATGACCGAGACCAAGAACGTCTTGCCCTGGCAGGTCTAGGTGACACTGCCTTTTGTGTAGGGCAGTATGAACAGGCATTTGAGTTTTATCAACGAAGTCTGGAATTAGCTCAGGAACTGCAAAACCAACGAGGCGAAGTCACAATGCTGGTTAACTTGGGGACAACTTTGCTACAACTGGAGCAATACTCACAAGCCCAACAGTATTTGCTCACAGCATTGGAAAAATCCAAAGCAATTCATTTCTTGGCAAATGAAGCATTGGTACTGCGGAGTCTTGCAGAATTGCATCAAAAATTAGGACAACTGGAGCAAGCAATAAAATACTGCAATGAAGCACTAGCGATCGCTACTGAGTTGAACATACCTATTCTGCGAGATTGTCAGGATCTAGCAGCGCAACTGTCAGTTTCCATATTGCAAAGCAATTCATAAAAAAATATGAAAAGTGTTATACCTTCCGGTAGATCAGTTCTTGAACAAATAAATATTGACATAGGTTCGCTCAAAAACATCAAACCATCTTCAAAGCGTTCTCACTATCGAGCAGTCAATAATTGGTTGGAAAAATATCAACCTAAAGCAAATGCTTCCAACCTAGAACAAGTACAGGGGTATTTAGAAGCCTTCCACCATCTCTGCGAAATTGTGGAATGGCAGAAAGCTGAAATTGTTTTGTCTGTTTCTATTAATACAATCACTGGGACAAGCTATACATTGTATCGACAGCTAGAGATATGGGGTTATTACAGTCAACAGATTGAAATCTATAAAAGGCTTGCAGAAAATGAAAATGTTCCGTCTACCTTGTCTGTGATTGCCCTTGTCGGTTTAGGAAATGTATATGCTCGTCTTGCAAATTACACTGAGGCAATTTCCTATTCTCAAAAAGCTAGGGAGCAATCACACGCCAGCAATAACCTTCAGGGAAAGTCTAATGCTTTGAATAATCTCGGTATTGCTTATGCTGGTATGGGAAAATTCAAGCAGGCCTTCGGTTATTTTGAAGACAGCCTCAAAATTGCTACAGATGCAAAACTTCTTCCAGAACAAGCCAGAGCATTGGGGGATATGGGGAATACCTATGGTAATCTGAGACAGTTTTACAAAGCAATTAACAGCTTAGAACAATGCCGTGCAATTGCCTGCCAACTTGGTGATCGTGTCCTGGAATCCCAAGCTCTGGGGAACTTAGGAAACGCCTATGGCTACCTCAAGAATTATGCAAAAGCATCTGAATACTTTGAGAAATACCTGACAACCTCCCGTGAGCTAGAGAATCCTTCTGGGGAAGCGATTGCCCTAAACTGTTTGGGAGAGCTTTACCGACGAACCAAACAGTATGCTCAAGGAATATCCTGCTTTGAACAAAGCCTGTCCATAGCACGGGAAACAAGAGAATTATTCAGCGAGGGAGTTGCACTAGGCAATTTGGGATCTACCTATGGGGGTATGGGTAATTATCAGCAAGCTATTGAATATCATCGACAGGCTTTAGCAATTACGCGGAGAATTGGCGATCGCCAGGGAATCTTTCTTGCACAAATCAATCTGACATTGACTCACTTGGTTCTAAAGTTCTTCAGAATTTGGCACAGGCATAACTGTAATTAGCTCGTTCTTCTACTAAACGACGCAGCGCAACTGGAATATATAGAGAAGTTAATACTAATTTTTTTAAGATTTAGAGTAGATAATATTGTTGAAATCGAAAAAATATTTACTAAAAATAGTTATATAGCAGTCTTAAATCATTTGTGAAAATTATATATCTCTTTCTTCTAGATAAATAAAAATCAAAGCTTTATTTTGTTAAAAGGTTAGAAGTAATGAACAATTTTGTAGAATTAAATTTTTCAAAAATCAATTCAGAAGATTTAAAAATTACTCTTCTTGGAGAATCTATTTTATTAGAATTTGGTATTGACTCTAAAGTAATAAAGTCAATTAAGCCTAGTTGGAAGCGTACTCATTACAGAGCTATAATTAATTGGCTTACAAAGTATGATTACCAGCCAAACGCAACAAATTTAGAGAAAGTTAGAGGTTTTCTTGAAACATTTTGCCACCTCTGCGAAGTTGGAGACCAGGAAAGAGCTAGTCAATTGTTTATAAAACCTTTGAACTCATCTTCAGAATCACAATTATATTGGCTATTACATTTATGGGGATATTATCAAGAACAACTCAAATTATGTGAGCAATTAAAGGATAAGACAAGTCCGCAAATAAGTATGGCTTGTTATGATGGTGTTGGAATGGCTCATTATGGTTTATCCAACTATTCCCAAGGAATTGAAGCTTATCAAAATAGTCTGAAAATTGCTAGAGAAATAGGCTTTTTTAGTGGAGAAATAGCGTCGTTAAGCGGTTTGGGGCTTGTTAATAGTGGATTAGGAGAATATCAAAAAGCAATTGATTACCTTGAGCAAGCCTTAGTAATAAGTAGACAAATAAGCGATCAATCAGAGGGTAGCATCTTAAGTAATCTGGGAGATATTCATCGTCAATTAGGAGACTATCAGAAAGCAATTAACTATCATCAGCAAGCTCTAGTTATTTTAAGAAAAATTAGCAATCGCATTAATGAGGGCATTGTTTTAGGTAATCTGGGATCTGCTTACTACTCTTTAGGAGAATATCAAAAAGCGATTGACTATTATCAGCGAGCTTTGATTATCTCACAAGAAGTAAATAATCGCAAAGGGGAAGGCTCATCTTTCGTCAATCTTGGACTTGTTTACGATCAGTTAGGAGAGTATGAAAAGGCAATTTATTACTACCAGCAAAATTTAGTAATAGCTAGAGAAATAGGAGATCGCCAAGGAGAGAGTAATACTTTAAATAATCTCGGAATTGTTCATAAGAATTTAGGAGAATATCAAAAAGCGATTAAATACCATCAGCAAGCCTTAGTGATTACTAAGCAAATAGGGAATCTTCCAGGGGAGAGTCGTGCTTTAAATAATCTGGGACTTGTTTATAACTATTTAGGAGAATATCAAAAAGCGATTGAGTACCATCAGCAAGCTTTAACAATTGTTAGAAAAATAGGCGATCGTCAAGGAGAAGGTAAAAGTTTAGGTAATCTTGGGGTAGTTCATCGTGATTTAGGAGAGTATCAAAAAGCGATTAAATACCATCAGCAAGCTTTATTCATCTTGAGAGAAATAGAGGATCGTCAAGGAGAGAGTAATGCCGTACAAAATTTGGGGGTTATTTACTATTTATTAAGACAATATCGAGAAGCGATTGAATACAATCAACAAGCTTTAGAAATTTCAAGGGAAATAGGTACTCCTCAAACTGAGAGTAATGCTTTGGGAAGTCTGGGAATTATTTATAACGATCTAGGGCAGTATCAGGAGTCAATTAACTACCATCAGCAAGCCTTAATAATTAATCAGCAAATAGGACATTGTCAAGGAAAATGTAATGTTTTAGGCAATCTTGGTCTTGCTTATAGTAATTTAGGACAGTATCAAGAAGCAATTAATTATCATCAAGAAGCATTAGAAATTTCAAGGGAAATAGGTAGTCCCCAACAAGAAGGTAGTGCTTTAAATAATCTTGGACTTGTTCACACTAGTTTAAGTCAGTACCAACAGGCAATCGATTATCATCAGCAAGCATTAGTTATTTCACAAAAAATAGGTAATCCTCTGCTAGAGATTAATACTTTGGGCAATTTAGGAATAGTTTATTGTATTTTAGGGCAATATCAAGAAGGAATTGCTTACTATCGGCAGTCGCTAGAAATTGGGCAAAAAATGGGGGACTATCAATTACAAAGTAATGCTTTAGGCAATTTAGGGCTTGCTTATGGTAATTTAGGGCATCATCAAGAAGCAGTTGACTTCTTACAACAATATTTAGTGATCGCTAGAGAAATAGGAAATCGTCACGGAGAAGCATTTGCGTTAGTAAATATAGGCTATGCACAAATAAAAATAGAAAAGTACGACCAAGCTCTTAAAAATTTACAAGCATCTTTAGTTATTTTTCGTGAGATTCAATCCTCCGCAGGAGAAGCAACCGTTCTCCAAAACTTAGCAGAACTTTATCACAAAACTAACCAACCCCAACAAGCATGGGAATACTGCCAAAAAGCGTTACAGATGTCAAGAGAATTGACTATCCCATTAGTAAAGGAGTGTTTGGAGTTACAAGAAAAATTAACAGGGCAAAAAGTTCAAGGGATAAATTATTCTTGAAGAAGCTTGAGCTTAAAAATATAAGCTAAATTACCCGCTTTTAACCCTGTTCTGTTACTTTTGGAAAGCAATAATTGTAGCTCAACATTGAAACCTTTATCTAATCAAGCTTTGAGTCTTTCTTTTCTAATAAAAACTAAAATTTCTAGCCAAAAGCTGAAAAGTAAAGTTCCGCTCATGCTTTCAGGGATTGGCTTTTCCCAGTTTGACATAAGAGGGCTAATATCACCCCTGCACCGGAAACCGCCGCATCACAACAATTCGCAATTCGCGGCGGACGCTCGAAGACTCGCTACCGCTTCGCTAACGCAATTCGCAATTAATACTTGTGCTATCATCCCCCCACCGGAAACCGCCGCATCATTTCCGCCAACGCAACCGCCTCACCCTCCGGCGTATACGCAACGCCACCAGACATCGCAATCACGATCCTTTGCCGTCTTGCCCAATCAAACCAAGCACTAACATCGGCGGTAAAGGATAAGGCTATATTTCTACAGCCCTAGCCTCTGAATAAATTCTTAAACTAGAAAATCAAGTTGCTTTGGCTGAAGTTACTAGCAGTAAAGTTATTGAGTGTAACTAAGGTGCTGAAAGTTGCACTGCTACCAACACCATCAGCGTCAACTTGGATGAGAGTATTTGACCCAGATTGTATGCCTCTGATGTAACCGTTAGCGATGGGATTTGTGCCTGTGTAGTTGAAGCTGGCTAACCTTAGTGGTGCAGAAAAGTCCTGAAAGCTTGATATAGGGGGAATTTCACTGAGACAAGGGTGACAGAGAGGGGAAAGACATGGGATGCTCAAGTTTCCACACAAAAACTACCT